>JBEKAD010000013.1:0-18716 GCA_050018435.1 Terriglobia bacterium | reverse complement strand
GATCCTGATGCGCAGGCGCGAGCCCCCGGCTTGCGCGGCCCAAGGACGGAAGCGAGGACTCTCCCCAAGGCAAGTGAGGTTGGCGGAATCCTAACCGGTAAGTTTTACCTTCATCGCCCTGGTTAAAGGGCAGCGAGCTGTCTCGATCAGGCTGCGGCTGCGGTGAGTGAAAAGACGCCCTCCACCGGCTTGCTCATTACTCGCAGGGTTGAGTACTCTGCTGGCGCGTGCGCTGGACATCCTCGCAACCGATCTGCTGCATCATCTTGCTGCGGTTAGTGAAGTAGAATTTCAATTCACTCCCCAGCCTTCTGGGAACTGCCTCGACCTGATTGTAGGCCATCTGCTTCCAGGAAATCGGCCCCACATGCGGAATGAGCCCGCTTCCCCATTGAAAGACAAAAGCCAGATTCCAGAGAATCAGGGCGCCGATCGCCAGCACGGCGGAGGCCATGGCTGTCCGCTCGCGCTTGAACCAACGTGCCGCTTCATTGAGGGTCACCGCCAAGCCCAGAACGAAGAAGGGAGTCAATGAAATGAAGAAGCGATTTCCATACGACGACATGCCGTGCCATTGGGGATAGCACGCAACGATGCCGTACAGGGCCGCAAAAGCGGCGAGAGAGTAAGTGGCCAGCTCACGATCATACTTCCGGAGGAGCACCAAGCCCACCAGCGCCGGAATGACAATGGGTGTCCAGGAAAGCAGTCCATGGTTGGATGAAAGCAGCGGTTGCCACAGCGCCGGATGGAACCCGTGCGCGAAGCCCATGTCTCCGTATCCAGATTCCCAGGGGTGACCATAGATGATCTGCCGTGTAATCAAGGTCGGCGAGAACGCGACCAACGCCAGGCAAGCATAAAGAATATTCGCCGAAAGCAGTCGGCGCAAGGCTCTCCAGTTATGACCAGGCGTTCGCCACTCGAGCCAGTAGCGCCGTAAGGACTCCATGAGCGGGACCAGCAAGATGGCGATGTTGGGATAATAAACATCCAGCATCAAACCCGACAGCAGGCCCAGAACAGCCCACTGCGCCAGGGCGCGCTCCGGGCGAGTCCGGCGCCAGTACCAAAGAAGCAGCGCGACCACGAAGACCGAGTGCGCATGGGAATAGGAAGGATTGAAGTACATATAGACAGGCAGAGAACTGGCAAACCATATGCCGAGAGTCGCCAGAAAGGCCCATGGCTCGCGGACGTAGAAACTCGCAAGTCGGAAGGAGAGCCCAAGCCCGACAAATCCGTACAGCCCCGTCGCGAGTGCCATCGCCAGGAGGTAAGGCTTGGAAAACCCATCCGCCCTGACGTTTACGCCGGCTTTCCCCAGCGTCACCATGACCACGTGAACGGGAACCAAGAAGGGCGTCCAGAGCATGGATGCACCGACTGCATAGCGATTTGGCAAGTGGCCCGTTCGCGTGTAGTCGGCCTGGACATGACCCGCCGCATCGAGGGTCGGGATGAAGTAAGGCCAATTGGAATGAAGCCAATCCCCCTCGAATCTCAACTCGTGCTGGACTAAGAGGGATCTTAGGTAGGCGTAGTAACCCACCCCGTCGCCGCGCACCCAGGGGTTGACAAACGGCAGGGTCAGCAAAAAAATAATCACCAGAGCCCTTGGGTAGGTAGATAGCTTCATGTGGATTTAAGTTTTTGCCGTTCGGAACCGGCCCGGGGCCGCCCCAAACATCCTCTGGCCCAACCTTCTTGCAGAACCGTTCCCACTTCGCGTGCGGAGCGACTGGGGCGGCAAGATTCCCTTAACCTTCCCGCGCGGGGTTTTCACAGGTCCAGGACCTAGCTTTCCGGATCCGAATCGCCGACGGCGGACCGGGAGATCACAACGCCTGCCCTAGACGGGCCAGCGAGAAAGACTGCCGTCGATAGGCTCAGAAGGGGTCCAGCGACATTAAAGAGCGCGCGCGTGGTGTTACCCCCTGCGTCATTATAAGCGCCCAGAGCCAATGCTTCGCAAAACGCCAAGGCCGTGGCCAAGACCCAGGGCCGCGGAAAACGGAGCAGGCGCGGGATCCCCAGGGGCAGCAACCAGATAAAAACATACCCAAAAGTGTGATCGAGAATGCACCCTCGAAGTCCCGCAATAAAGCTGACCTGAGCTTTCATGTAGCCTGCAAACTGCCAGGGCCAAATCAGTCCACCCGCGACGGCCGACATGGCAACGGTTACCGTGAGTTATGCTCGCCACACCTAATGCACCTACCCACGCCAGGCGAGAGAGTTGAAGGTGGTTCCGCTGTACCCCCGATATCCACCAACCGAATACGAACATCGCGGAAAGCGGCGCAAAGGTTTCCTTGGCGAGTGCACCGAAAACACCCCAGAGCGGCAACAGAAACCAGCGGCCAGTTAACAACGACCAGACTATGACCATCACAAAACAGCCTTCGGCGGAATCGATCAGCCCGACCAGATTGAGATTAGCAACGCAAAAATTCAGCAAATACAGGGTTGCTCCCAGCAAGGCCGTCGAAAAATCGAGCGTCAGACGATACCCAATGGCCACCAACAAGCACGCGGTAGTTGCCGTGAAAATCGCATTCGCCACGAGCAAACCAAAGAGGGCCGTGTCCCAGGTTCGCACGTGACCCCTCGCCAGCCAATAAAACGGCTTGGCGACGTAAGGCACGAGCACGCGGTAGTAGTTCTCCGACTGGGCGAGCCGCGCGAAGGCCCCAATCGCGCCAGCCGTTCGTCGGGGCGCGCGGCCCACAACGATATCGCGATACTGTGCCACGTCAGAAGTTCCCCCTAACTTCCCGGGATCATAGCGATTCAGGGGGGAGTACCCCAGTCCCAAACAAATCAGAAAGAAAAGCAGCCAAAGCAGCGCTATTCGCTGGGGTGTGACCAGGGAGTTCCGTTCTTCGCTGCGACGCAACTCTCCGACTACTCCTGACATGGGAATTTGACCTTCACGAAAATGTCTGCCGCCTTGTAAGTCCATTCTGGGGCAATGTCAGGGGGTGTGAGGTCCACACCCCTCTCACCCATGGCATCCGCCCAAACCCGAGTTCCGTCATCAGGTCTGGGGCTTGAGCTCAGTATACACCCGGCACCCACACTTGACTGGCTCACTTCGTGCCTCCATCCCCTAGCGACCGGGAGGGACCAGGTGGGGCGGATCATCCGCCGTTGACAGAAACAATATGACGGTACCCGTAGGCCCCTTCCGCTTCTCTTGCTTGCGTCATGACCTGCGGAAGCAAGAGGATTGGCACGCCCTGCTCAAGAAAGAGGATTGGGGGGGGTGCGAGTTTCTTCGCAACCCTCATCACGGTGGACGCTTACTTTGCTTGGAAGGCAGGGTTGACCCGCCTTTTCTGACGCACGGCCGGCTTCGGTGTCAAATGTTGCCCCAATATGGAGCCTCCAACAACCTTCTGGAACTTCCACTGATTCCATAAACATCCGGTTATGATATCCTGAGCCGCGGACGAGTTTCATGCTCCTCCCCATCAAGGCAGGGGCGATAGTATCCTCGGCACTGATATGGCACCAAGCTCCTTCTCTGGGCAAGCAATCGGAAAAGCTGATGGTGAGCAGGGCGGGCTGGTGCCTATAGAAAGCGCGCAGCGGCAGGCCAGGAGTGAGCGCCTCCGCACGGTCTATCTCTGGACGGTTTTCTCACTGCTTTTGCTGGGTGGCGTTACATTCACTCTCAGATCATTCCAAAAAGTTTTCTATCCGTTCGGATGGGATGACGACGAGGGTGCCATGTGGTGGGAGGCCGCCCACGTGACGAACCTTCGTGCTCTCTATCACCCCATCCAGGAGTATCCCTATTTCGTGGTCCCTTATCCGCCTGTTTTCCATGCTGTGACGTGGTTGGCCACCAAAGTCACCGGCGACTTTCTGGTGGGGGGACGGCTGGTTTCTGTATTTTCCGCTCTAGGGATCAGTTTGATCTTTGGGCTTCTGGTCTTCCATGCTTCCCCGCGGAGAATCCCCACGCGTATCCGAGGAAGCGGCGCGGCCCTCGCGACTTTACTTTGCTTCCGCCTGGACTGGTTGAGCCACTATGTTGCTGAGATGGGCGTCGATTTGCTGGCCCTCTTCTTCACGTTTTTGGGGGTCTACCTATTCATACGTTGTGTGCATAGGCCCGCTCGTCAGTATGGGGCTTTTGCATGTTTCGTGGTGGCATTGTTCACGAAGCAGACGATGGTAGCGGCCCCACTCGCGTGCTTGGCCACATCTGCCATCATCAATCCGAGAAGGGCCTTCCGGTATTTGGCGTTTTGCGTGACACTGGGCGGGGGGGGCTGGGTTACCTAGCTTGGGCAACCGGCGGAGAGGTCCTCCGGTACCTGTTCCTTTACAACATGCAACAACCCTTCTCAATCACGCACTTGATTTTGGGGTTGCAAGAGAACTTTCTCGGCATGATTCCGATTGCGGCGGTTGCCTGCCTGGCCTTCCTGCCGTTCCTTCATCACGGCCTCTTCACCAAGCGCGACGATTTTGTTTCCTGGCTACGCGCGGGTGTGCAGTCAAGTCCTTACCGCCGAGCGCTTTTTGTCCTCGGTGTGGAACTTGTCATCGCACTTCTGACCTCGGTAACTTATGGGAAAATGGGTTCAGGCATCCACTATTTTTTAGAGTGGAACCTTGCCTGCTGTCCTTTGGTGGGGTTGCTTTTCGTGCGAGGGCTCGACAGTTGGCGGCCTTCCTCTCGATACACACTGGGGGGAGTGGCGCTGTTTCTTCTGCTTTTCCTCGGGGCGCTCACAGGTCTTCCCGATTCGCTCCGCCACATCAACAGCGTGTATCGTCTCACGGGTGGCGAAAGGCGGATCCAGGACGCGGCGTTTTCGAGGGCGGCGGCGGCCTTGAAGGTCGTCGAGGAAACCCCTGGCCTGGTACTCTGCGAAAATATGGTTCTAGTGATGAAAGCCCACAAGGAGATCCCGATTGAACCCGGCATCCAGTGTTTCCTGGGCAGATCTGGCATATGGGACCAGTCCGGGTTTGTGAAGATGATCTCCGCGCAGAGGTTTGGGACGATTATCATGAGGACCCTGGATAATGGCTTCTGGACAGACGCCATCGTGGAAGCTATCCAGAAGTATTACGTGGCGACCGAGCAAATCGGCGATGAGAGGATCGAGGGTTGTCACTATACGGTCTACAGGCCGCGGCCCAAGCAGAGTGAACCATGAGAAAATTGCCCTGCTCGATCGTCTTAATACGTTTTTGAGGGGTTTTGTAGCCCTGACAAGGAGGTGGGAATGGGCAAAGGACAAGAAAGCGAACTGGCGCCTTCGGGCGCAAGCCCTTCCTGGTCCGACCGCTCGATCACGGGCGCTTTCCTGCTGTTTTTCTTGAGTTTAGGAATTGCAGCTTCCTTCCTCCTCTTCAGGGAGGGCAAGAGATGGGTTCTCCTCATTGCCTTGGCCGCCGGTGCTTTGCTGTGGGTCTTGGAGTATCTGGAAGTCAGATACCTCCCCGCTTCCACGCCAACCTCGAATCCGCTGCCGGGTTACCTCGCTCCCGTAGCGCTAATTACCCTCGTCACATTGGTCGCCTGCCTCCCCGCTCTCCATACCTACTTTTTGGTTGATGACTTCGCCTTTGTTCACCGTTTTTACACTCTGACTGTGAGTCAATTTCTGCAACTGCTCCATACCGATTTGGGACGGTTTGTGTGGGGTGATGTGAGGCAAGAATATCGTCCCCTCTATAGCGTTTACTACTTGGCGGGTTACCACCTTTGGGGCCTGGACCCGTGGGGCTATCACCTGAGCGGAGTCCTCCTGCATGTTGCCAACGCTCTGCTGGTCATCCTGATCGTGAAGAGCCTGGCTCCCGGCGAATCCCGGAGAGCGATTTTCGCCGGGTTGCTTTTTGCGGTGTTGCCAGTTCACGCGCAGGCTATTTCCTTGATCGTGGGTTTTGTGGCCGAGGGTTTGCCCGACTTCTTTTATTTGGTCGCCTTTCTGTGCTTTATGCGGTTTCGTGCCAGGAGTTCGGCCACATATCTTGTGATATCCACCGTCGCGTTCGGCTTATGTCTACTGACCAAGGAGAGTGCCGTCACCCTGCCGATGATGCTCGTCTCCTTCGATTTCTTCCGAATGGTTGTGGGGGAGAAGGGGGTGGCGGATAGTGGCGCTCCGGAACAAAGGAAGAAATGGCTTCATCTCATTCTGGCTTATGTCCCTTTCGCGGTGCTGCTCCTGGCCTATTTGGAACTGCGCCGCTTGGTATTCACAAGTTACCTTCGGGAAGCCAACTGGGGTAGTCATGTGCACGAGGCAGTGTCGAGCCCGGCGGGGTTCTGGCTTCATCTCCGCCATCTGCTGACACACTTTTGGGATCTCCAGGCCTTTAACCTTCGAGAGATCTTTCCTTTTCCAGCCCTGGCTCTCGGGTTCATCTTGGGTTTGCTGGGGGTTTGGGCGGTTATCCTTTTCGGGCGACGGTCTGAATGCCGCAGGTGCATCGCTGTGGTCGTTTACTTTGGTCTGGTGTGGTATTTGATCTGCAACCTTCCTTTTCTAATAGAAGGGCGCGTCATCTATCATTTGTATCTCCCGGCCGTCGGGCTCTCGATTGCCACTGCCTTCCTGGCTCTTCCACCTTACCCAGAACCTCGAAAGGAAGCCCGATATCTTCGGTTCCTGGGCATGGTGTTTTTGGTTGGCATCTCCGCCACCTGGCTAAGGAAGGAGAATGCGGAGTACGCGCGTATCGGGAACATGTCCGAGCGAATGGCAGCGCAATTGGTGACCGCCCTGGCGAAGGTCCCGAAAGAGAGCCTGGTCGTCATCTGGCCCGCGGAGAGCTATTTGATTACGTCGGGTTGGGGGGAAGAAATACTCCCCTTTGCGGTCGAGACGCCATTCGCCCCCACGGATCTCTATTCCAGAGTTCGCATCATTGAGCATCCCGAAATGTCTTGTTGTGGTGTCTCTGAATGGTGGGAGAAGACCCGACCGGTGCTCGGCGCCGAATTGGCACGGGCTCAAGATGAGCAGATGGAAATCTATTTGTTCGCTTGGGACGTGCGCAGCAATTCCTTCCAACAGAAAACGCGCGTTCTGCCCAGAGGACTTTTTCGCGCCTATGTCACGAAATCATTAGGAGGACCATTGGAGTCGACAGACTCCCTCGGGGACGCCGCCGCAAACACGTTCGTGGAAGCTCTTGCGAAGTTGGTTTTAGGGAGCGGCTTAGCCTGTCTGCCACCCGACGACAACCCTCTGTAGCGTCGGTTGCCGCGCCCTGTTACTCTGCCAAAACTATGGCGAGAGAATGTGCGCTGTCGGTGAAGTCGCGCGGGGCGGCAGGCATCCTAAGCAGATACGGGTCGGCGCCAGCCGCAGGTTTGTCACTCCCTTCGGTTGTCGCGGCATGAAGAGGTATCCAGAGAATGTCTTTTGCACAGGAAAGGAGCCAATGTACCGAATCGACTCTTGGTGTTGGAATGGCCGACTGATCGCCACGATCTTCGTGGGGCTTCTTTGGGTGGCTTCCCTGGCCACGATCGTCCACAACCGTCACGACCAATGGGATTTTCAGGTCTATTACTGGGCGGGCAAGGCATGGGCGCGAACTCTCAACCCGTATGAACTGGACTCCTTGAAATCCGTTGCGGGGAACAACGATCTGGACTTGCCGTTCGTGTACCCCCCAATAACGCTCCCTTTCTTCCGCCTGTTCTCTCTGGCGCCATACGATGTCAGCAGCAATATCTGGTTGGCGTTGAAAGTCCTGGGCTTGGTGGCACTGGTAGGACTCTGGTGGCGGACTTTTCTGAAGAACGTCGATGGTTTGGTTTTTCTGGTTGTGGTGCTGATGGGTTTCAATGGTGCGACCCTGTGGGACCTGCGGTCAGGCAATATTACGATTCTTGAGCAGTTGTTCTTATGGGCCGGTTTCTGGTGTTACCTACGAGGGCAGCGAAGTTGCTTCGCTCTCCTCGCCGTGCTGAGCTCGGTTTTTAGGATCACGCCCATTGTCCTACTCGGTTTGCTGCTCTTCCCGCGTGAGCGTCGAAGGACTGGACTGCGGATTCTTGTGGCAGGGGTCGTGACATTCGTCCTTCTCGTTTTTTCACCATTGCTTTACCACCCTTCTCTGGTCAGGTCCTTCTTGGCAAACTTGATGAACCTGCCGTTCGACGTGGGGCCATTCGATCCATGTGCGTTTGCTTTGATTAACTTCCTGGGTCGTTACTTTTTTGTCGCCAAGTCTCCCTTGTGGGTGGCTTCTCTTACATACTTGGTGTGGGGGGCTTTTGTGGTTGTAGTTGTCGCGTTGACTTCTCGACCTCTTCTCTTTGCGCTAAAGCGTGATGACCGATTGAGTGCGCTCGTGTACGCAATTCTCGCGTACTCCTTAGTTGTCCCGCGTGTCATGGCGTATTCCTATATGATTCTGATCGTACCGGTTCTCTTCTTACTTTACGGACTTCCAGCCTCTGTTCCCACGGTTGGTTTGCTCTTGCTTCCTATTTGCACCCCCACGGGAGGACTACCTGTCCGAACTGCTTCCCTAATCTCGGATTATTACCCCTTTTTGTTGACGCTTGGACTTTGGTATGTGCTCATCAGGGGCCACGTAGATCTGGGGAGGTCGGCACAAATCTTAATGGCTCGAAATCCGGGAACTCAACACGGCAGAGAGTAATCCCGGTCGGAAGGCCCACCAATCATTGCAAGCTAATGTTCCCCCTTATAAGAGGACATGTGATGGCAAGTTTTCCTGGTCTTTTCGCGGGCTCAGGTGTACTCAAAACGGGGTTCCTGATCGCACCGGTAGTGGTTTGTGGCTATTTCATCTGGAAAGCAGGGTTTGAACGATTTCTATTCTGCACGATCATTTTCCCTTGGAAATACTACACAGCCTTCGGAGCGGATCACACCTTCAGAGTGTTTTTCGACGACTTGACCTTCCCGCTGACTCCCGGACCTCTGCCCCATGCGCTCGCCTTACGCTTCGTCTTGATCGCCACCCCACTAAGTTACATCCTCTTCTCTCTGCGTCGGTGGCAGAGTACACGAAGAGAGTCCGGTGATCACCCCAGCCAGCTCTTGCTTGTGGCCACCATCGGCCGCTCGGGGCGAGGAAGCAGCGCCCCACTCACCCCGTGCCCAGCTTCACCAAGCCGGGCCGCTGCGGCGACCGACCGCATCGTCTTCGGCCTCATCAGCCACTTGAACCGCTCCGGGGAGAGAAAGCCCCCCATGGAATTTGCACAAAATGCTTGACGCTACGTTAGGTGCTCTTTGTGTTGACGCGAGGACCAGCGTTTGCCAGAATATACCTTGCGCCCAGAACTCTGTCCGCAGAAAAAACCCCGACTGCTGGGGAGAAAGCTTCCCAGGCCTTCCGACCAGGCGGGTGTACATCTCCTGATGCACCTCTGCGGTGGTCGACCATGTCAATCAAAAACCTCCTGAAGAGGATCACACCCTCCCCGGTTCGCCGCTGGATAAGGGCGATGCAAATGCGCGCCGGGCATTTACTTCGTCGCCTCCGAAGCCCCGTGGACATTGGCAGCTTACGGCAGACAACGCCAGTCAGTATCGACAGCGGATGGGACCGGGGGCAGCCCGTTGATCGGTACTACATTGAGAAATTCCTGGCTGAGCACACGGACGACGTGCGAGGACACGTGCTAGATTTCGCTGACGATTTGAACGCGCGCAAATTTGGCGGCACCAAAGTGACCCAGGTGGACGTACTTCACCTTACGGCAGATAACCCGCGCGCCATTATCGTTGCGGACTTGGCGGATGGCGAGCAAATTCCCTCCGACACCTTTGACTGCATTCTTTGCACGCAAGTTCTCCTCCTGATCTACGATCTTCGCGCCGCCATCGCACCGTTGTACCGCATTCTGAAACCCGGCGGCGTTTTGCTGGTCACTCTGCCCGGCGTCGCCCACAAGATCTGCCTGACCGAGAGGGCAGATTACTGGCGATTTACCACGCTCTCCATGCGCCCGCTCTTCGAGGAAGTCTTCCCCGAGGACTACGTCGAGGTCAAGCCTATGGAAATATCTTGGCGGCAATCGCGTTTCTGTACGGGTTTGCGGTCGAAGACTTGCGGCGCGAAGACCTGGAATAGCACGATCCGGATTTCGAGGTTTCGATTGCGCTGCGGGCAGTTAAACCCAAGGCGGTGTCGGTAGCGGGTCATTAATGCAAATTACGAGGGAGAGAAGCTGGACTGCTGATTTCCACACTGCTGCGGGCTCGTGTATACTGGCAATTGCTTGAACGCAAATTGCAGATTCCAGATAACTTCCCGGATGATGCACTGGAAACGGAACCACGAGGAGGGCTTGGTGGTCGCCTCCTAACGGCTAAGCTTGCTATGGCTGTTCACTCCGCAGCACCCGGAACACCGTACGACAATTCTGAGCCCGATCTAACCTTCGGTCCAACCCACGCCGCAGTGAGTCAGCACTATTCCATCAAGCCTATAACGAGCGCGGAGGCGCTTTCGAGCCTCCAGCAAGATTGGAACCGCCTGAGCGAGACTGCCGAACCACCGAACGTCTTCATGACCTATGACTGGTTCCGAGCGTGGAACCAGCGCCGCGCCCAAGAACACCGCCGTGGCCAACGCAGGCCCGAAATCCTGGTTCTGAAGAAGGATGGCTCAGTCGCAGGAATCGCCCCTTTGATCTACCGGGCATCATCCCGCTTGGGCTTTGTTGTGCGAAGACTTGAGTCCCTGACAAGTCCGGCGGATTACACCGACTTTGTGGTGGGATCCGATCCGGCAGGCCAGATCGACGCAATTGTGGACTACCTTGTCCAGACAAAGGACCAATGGGACCTGGTCGATCTGAGATCCTTGCGCGAGACAGGGAATGTCAAGGCGCTGATTCAGAGGGCTCTTTCGCGCACGAAACTCATCTGTCGAATTATGCCGGAGGAGCGCTGCCCCTATTTAGGGATTGAAACAAACTGGTCGGGGATAGTGAGCAAGCTCTCCCGGTCCTCGCGCCGCACGCTCCGCAACCAACAGTACCACCTGGACCGGATGCGCGCGGAGGGCCTGCGCGTTCGGATCGTCGAGAACCCCCAGGACGAACTGGGACTGCTGGAAAAACTGGTCGCCCTCGAGACCCAAAAGCGCACCGGCGGTAAATTAATGCCGCCATTCCTTGCCAAATATCCCCAAGTGTTCCAGTCTTTGTTTGACACGCTTGGCCCTCGCGGTTGGATTTATGTTGCCGTTATGGAGCTGGGTGAACGGCTGATCGCCTGGCAACTGGGTTTTCGTTGCGGCAAAGGACTCTGGGACTTCTCTAAAGCCTATGACCGCTCCTTTGCGCGGCTCTCCCCCGGCACGATGCTGATCCCCGCGGTCCTCGACTTTGGTTTCTCGCACGGATACAAGGAGTACGACTTCCTGATGGGTGAAGAACCCTACAAGATGACCTGGAGCAGCGACTGGCATGAGACGTTTCGGGCGCAAATTTGGAACCGGCGCTGGATTTCATGGGCACATCGGGCCTGGGGGGCGATCTATCGGCTGTTCGGCCCCAGGGAATAACTAAATTGGGGATTCGGCAAAAGCAGCGCACGTATCAAGTATTGCCACGAGCCGACGGCCAATTAGGTTAGAATTAAGGGATGTTGCAGTGGACTTGCCTCAGAATCTACGAGTTCCCGGCCGCCGGTTCGCATGACGAAATGGTTTCCATTTACGAGGAGCCAATCGCTGGCCTCGTCTTGCCCGACGGGGCCAATTCCATTCCCGGCGAGACCTTCGATTGCCTCACCTCGCCCGGCCGATTTGAGCGGGGCGATGTGGTTGCCGTTTGCCATGATGAGAGCACGATCATGGGCTACGCATGGCTTTCCTTCCAGGATCTCTGGGTGGGTGAGGCCCGCCTCTTTCTTTCGGTCAGGGACGACGAGGCCGTGGCTTATGACCCCTTCGTCTTTCCCAAGTACCGGGGCAGGCGAGTCCACCCCAGAATCGCGTCGGTTGCTTCGGTCGGGGCGGGGAGGCGCGGAGATGGTCCTCAGGATATCCAGCCCGCCATACTTCGAATCTCGTTTATGGCTTTGGCGGAGGCTGGAAGGCGAGGGCGGAAACGCGTGATTGAAAGCTCCAACACTAATCCATTAAAGATCCACAAGCGCATTGGCGGAACCCAGGTCATGAGCTTGTACTCGGCCCACCTGTTCGGTCGCTTCTCACTGCACTGGGCTACGGGCCGCCCCTTGGCGTCAAGGTTCTACAGATGAGAGTCGCGCGCTTGCACTGGCGCGAGGCGCAAGCCTGCCCGCGAAAGATTGAAGTCGTCCAACTTCCCTGTTTGGTCCCGGCCACACCGGGTTGGGCGACACGGAGCAGTTCTTGAATCCTCAGGCAGATGATTCCCGCAGATCGGACACTGGACAAGCGCTCAAAGTGCCCGAACGCGTCCGCCTGATGCTGGATGGAATCGTTAACAACCTAAGCCTCCTGGCCGCAGGAGCCGTCGGGATACTTCTGGTTCCGATGATGCTCCGAGGTTTGGGCGCGGAAGCGTATGGGCTCTGGATCATCGCCATCTCCCTACCCGGCATCGTTGGGGCCGTTGACTTTGGCTTGGGGATTAGTGTGGCGCTCCAGGTATCGGCTTGCCGGGACGACGAGTCTAAGCGCCAGGCGGCACGATTCGTCATGGCCGCTAAGAATGTCAATGTGGCGATGGGACTTCTGGGCGCCGTAGTCATCTGTTTGGTGGGCATCTTCTCCGGCGGCTCGATCCATCTGACGCCTGCAAACATGCAGCTAATTCCTGCGGTACTTGGCTTGGTCGGATTGAGCCACGTCTGTGCGTGGGTGGGTGGCTTTGAGACGGAAGTGCTGTGTGGGCTTCGCCGGTTCGATATGATGAACCTGATTGCCGTCGCCGCGACATTGGTGGAGTTTGGCGGGATGGTGGGCCTCATGGTAGCCGGTAGGGGGCTGGTTTCCGTGGCCGCCTGGCACGCCGTGGTGGCGGCAGGAGCAGCCTACGCTTCGTATGCGGCTGTCGCCCGGCTTGAACCCCTGTATCGTCTGCGCTTGGGCCGCATCGAGTGGGGCACGATACGTCCCAATATTCCCTTCAGCCTGTTCACTCAATTCGCGGAAGCCGCCCGCAGTTTTCTGTGGCAAGCGCCCCCCCTCGTCATCGGCTTGGTCCTGGGATCCTCGTCGGTTGTGCCGTACCACATCGGAAGACGAATTCCGCAGATGATCAGCACTTTATACATGCGGGCCTCGGCGGTGTTTTTTCCAGCAGTGAGCGAGCATGCACACAGCGAGAACAGAGCAGCGATTCGCGAGATTCTTGAAGTCGGCACGCGATGGATTGTTGTCTGGGCGCTCCCACTCTGTCTGGGATTGTGGATCTTGGCCCCAAAACTATTGCAGGCATGGATTGGAAACGTCCCTCCGGGTACAGTTCTGGTGCTGCGGCTGATTACCGCCGCAGTGTTCGCGGAGGCCGTGGCAGCAGCATCCATTCAGCTACTCTGGGCGCTGGGCGCCATGCGGACCATTTTCATCATCCCAACCTCTGTGGTGGTGACAAGTTTGGGGCTCACTTTTGTGCTTCTGCCCCGGATCGGAGTTGTAGGGGCGGGATGGGGGCTGTCGCTGCCGATGGCCCTCGGGGCGGTCGCGTTCCTCTATATCGCCACCCGCACTTGCGGCATCCGTATGTGCGATCCGATCATTACCGCCTTTGCTGGATTACTCCTCCCCGTTTTAGTATGCTCGGCGATCAGTATGGTTATTAGCCACTTCTCTGGTCAAGGATGGACCGGTGTTATAGGAGCCACACTAGGAGGTGGGTTGGGATACCTGATCGGCTTCTGCTTTGCCGGGGCTCGTGAGGAGGAGAGGACGTTATTGCGCCAGGGGCTGGAAGCACCGATAACCGCAGGACGCTCCCTCTACAAGCGGCTGCGTCGCTTGCTGGCTCGCGTAGGATTTCTCCGGAGTGGATTTTATCTCATGATCGCGATCTGGGAAGCCCTGTTGGATAGCCCCGCGCGCGGCCGGGCTGAGTTGAACCATAAGTTCGAAGGCCGCGAGGATCCTTGGGATTACGCGAAAGTTTCTTACCATCGAGATCGAATCTGCAACGAGGTAGCGATACTCGATGCCGTCCGCGGGGCGGCGCGCTTCGGGAAGGTGCTGGAAGTGGGTTGTGCAGAAGGGATATTCACTGAAATGCTCGCACCGCGGTGCGAGTCCTTGCTGGCCGTGGACATATCACAAGTCGCCCTGGCGAGAGCCCGCCGGCGACTCTCTGCGGATGAACACGTTCGCTTTGCGGAGTGGGACCTTCGAGTCGATCCCATGCCTGATAGCTACGATCTTATCGTCATGATCCACGCCTTGGAGTACATCCGCAATCCAGTCTACATTCACAGAGCCCGCACCAAGCTGGTGAACGGCCTCCGCCCGGGAGGTTATCTGTTCGTCGGAACCATGAAGACTGACGATACAACTGAAAATGCCTGGTGGAACCGGTATTTCCTCAGGAGCGGCAAGAGAATTAACAATTTCTTTGCGGAGCACCCGGCGCTGAAGGTGGTCAGGACCGCCGAATTCTATTTGGGGAAAGACTATATCGCCTACGACGTTCTCCTCCGAAAGGCATCTTGAAAACCTCCCGGAAAACTTGCCTCCGCAATCGTTCTCAGAAAGCCGGGGGCGCAGAACCGAAACCAGCGGTTCACTCAGCACATAGATAATCTGGTAACATGCATGGGTGAAGGTTAGGGGGTGCATTTAATTTCTCGACAGCGGCATCCCAACGAGTACGGCAGCCTCCTTGCGTATACGCATAGCGTGATCGCACCTTTCGAAGGAAGCGAGGAGAACATTCGTGACACAGGAATGGAACCCCGCCATAGGTTGTAGGGTAGCCTTTTGTGTTCCGGAGCCGGCATGACCGCTCCTTTGAAGATCTCCGTCGTGCTGCCGACCTACAACCGCCGGGACGTTTTGGTTTCGCGAGCTCTTCCGGCGATTTTCGACCAAGACATCCCGGTGAACGATTATGAAATAGTTGTGGTTGTCGACGGATCAACCGATGGCACCGCAGAGGCGCTCCACGCGCTTCGGCCACCCTGTTCGCTGCGCATCATCGAACAGCCGAACCGCGGCCCCAGTGCCGCCAGGAACATTGGTATTCAAGCGGCAAGGGCTGACTTGCTTCTCTTTATTGATGACGACAATATCTGCGGCCCGCACCTCCTCCAGCAGCACGTGGCGGCACACGCCGAGCCGGAATCGGTGGTTGTGTACGGGCCCATTTCTGTCGCGCCTGGGACTCCCCCTTCCATTCTCAAGAATGCCACCGAAGCCTGGTACCAGAAGTACTATGGCCGTCTCGACTCACAAAATGGACTGAAGTGGCCCGAAGACGGTTATCTCATCCCCAACAGTTCGATGCCCCGGGCTACGCTCGTCGCCTGCGGCGGGTTCGACGAGAACATGCCGGCGCCGGCCAAGGAAGATTACGAGTTAGGTCTCCGCCTATGGAAGATGGGTGTGCGGTTTAAGTACCTGCCGCAAGCGGTTGCATGCGAGTTCCTGGTGAAATCAACCCGCGAGGTTTTGCGCAACGAAGGGGAGAGGTTTGGCAAAACGGAGGTGCGGCTCTCCCGCAAGCACTCCGACTACCGTCCGTATTCGGCATTGGCGGTATTGGGGAAGATCGTCTGGTGGAAGCGTCTGTGGCAGCGCACCTATGTGAGGCTCCCGCTCGCCCCCGTGGGCCTACTCATGCCGCCCATTTGGGTATGTGACAAGTTGTGCCGGTTCCCCGCCATGCAGAGGACGGGCCATCACCTGCTGGGTATCGGGCGTGGCATTGTGGAGCTTCGCGCGGCGGCCCGAGAAGCCGGTTCCTGGAAAGCCTTGCAGAGAGAATTTGGCATGCGCCTGCCAGTACTCCTCTATCATCATGTGGGTCCCTTGCGTCCCGGAACCATCCCGGGCTTGACCGTTTCTCCCCAGCGGTTCGAGCGCCATGTGCGCTGGCTGGCTCGCCGGGGCTATACTGGCATCCGACCTGAAGCTTGGGTCCGGTGGCGCCGCGAGGGGAAGGGCCTTCCGGATAAGCCTGTGCTGTTGACCTTCGATGACGGCTACGAGGATTTGGTCGAATACGCCCTGCCGGTGCTCCGCCGCTACGGCTTCGGAGCGGCGGTGTACGTTGTCACCGGACAACTGGGCGGGACAAACGCTTGGGATGAGGCACGGGGTTCCGGTACCCTTCGGCTTATGACCGCCGAACAGATCCGTTATTGGGCCACGCAGGGAATCGAATTCGGCGCCCACAGCCGGACGCACCGGAATTTGACGACTCTCTCTGCCAATGAGCTTTCCGAAGAAGTCGGTGGTAGTGGGAAAGATCTCGAGTCTATCTTAGGGGCACAGGTGGTTTCTTTCGCCTATCCTTACGGGTTCCACAACCAGGCTGTGGACGACTGTGTTTGTGGAGCTTTCGATCTGGCCTTCATCGCCGACGATCATGACGAGGGTTTAAATCATCTTCTGACCGACCCCCACCTTCTGTTGCGCACGATGGTCCAGACCAACGACTCATCGCTGGATCTAGAGTGCCGCGCGCGTTGGGGCCGCAACCCTTTCCTTAACCTTCGAGCCCGAGTTGGCCTGCGTTCACGCCTCAAACGCGCAACGCGTTGGGTCTTCGGTCGCGACCCGCGGTGATTCAATCGAGAGCCGCAGCATTCCCGGAGGCGCGGGTCATTCGCACGCGCCCGGCAATTAATTCAGGAGAGTTGTTCGTGAAGCAGGCAAGAGAATCGGTTATAGGCTGCCAGTTGATCGTTCCTGATCGGGAGCCGGCATGACCGCCCCTTTGAAGCTCTCGGTGGTGATGTCTACTTACAACCGCCGGGACGCCTTGGTCTCACGAACTCTGCCTGCCATCTTCAACCAGGATTTTCCGCCGGACGAATACGAAGTGATTGTCATCGTCGATGGGTCGACCGACGGCACGGGTACGGCGCTCCGCCAGCTTCGCCCGCCCTGTGCGTTACGCATCATCGAGCAGCCGAATCGCGGCCCCAGTGCCGCCCGGAATACCGCGCTGGGCATGGCGCAGAGCGACCTGGTTATCTTCATTGATGACGACATTGTCTGTAGCCCTGACATCTTCAGGCGGCATGTCAAGGCGCACATGGGCCAAGATCCCGTGGTGGTCTACGGCTCGATCTCTCTCGCCCCCGGGAAGCCTGCCTCGATTCTGGCTTATGCCAACGAATCCTGGTTCCAAAAATACAATAGCCATCTTGACACACAAGGTGGGCTGAACTGGCCGGACGACACGTTTCTGATCAGTAATAGTTCGCTGCCTCGTTCTCTGCTTCTCGCTTGCGGCGGGTTCGACGAGAACATGCCGGCAAAGGAAGATACGAGTTAGGTCTCCGCCTATGGAAGATGGGGGTCCGATTTCTGTACCTTCCCGGTGCAGTGGCCTATGATCTTTCTGTGAAAACCTCGCGCTGGTTCCTGTTTAACGACGGGGAAGCATTCGGCAGGACTGAGGTATTACTCTGCCGGAAACACCCGGATTATCGCCCGTGTTCGGACTTGCTGGCGGGGTTGGGGAGGACCGTGGGGTGGAAGCGCCTCAGCCGACGGCTTGTCCTCCAGTTCCCCGTGTCGCCTGCCCACCTTCTTACCATGCCGATTGGGGTGTGCGAAAAGCTGTGCCGGTTCCCGGTAATGCAGAAGGCGGGCCTGCGCCTCTTGGAGATCGGACGTCGCATCACGGAGTTACGCGCCGCCCTCAAAGAAGCCGGCTCGTGGAAAAGCTTCCATCGCGAATTCGAAATGCGGTTGCCGGTGCTGCTCTATCACCATGTGGGTCCCCCGCGCCCGGGGACCATCCCCGGTTTGACCGTTTCTCCCCAGCGGTTCGAGCGCCATGTGCGCTGGCTGGCTCGCCGGGGCTACACCGGCATCCGTGCCTCAGATTGGGCTCGATGGCGTCGCGAGGGCAAGGGGCTGCCCGAAAAGCCCGTGCTGCTGACCTTCGATGATGGGTATGCTGATTTGACAGAGTATGCGTTTCCTGTGCTCCGACGCTACGGATTCAGCGCGGCGGTCTTCATCGTCACCGGACAAGTGGGAGGGACCAACACTTGGGATGAGGCACGCGGCTACGGCACGATGAGACTGATGACCGCCGACCAGATCCGTTATTGGGCTGCGCAAGGAATCGAGTTCGGGGCTCACAGCAGGACACATGCGGATTTAACCCCTCTCCCCGCCCATGAGCTGGCGGACGAAGTGATTGGCAGCCGCAACGACTTGGCGGCTGTTCTGGGATCACCGGTGGTCTCATTCGCCTACCCTTACGGGTTTCACAGTCAAGCAGTGTGCGACTGCGTCCGGAGCGCCTTTGACTTGGCCTTCATCGCCGACGACAATGTGGAAGGCATGAATCACCTGCAGACTGACCCTCATCTGCTGCTGCGGACCATGGTTCAGACCGGGGATTCGTTGGTGGACCTGGCGAGCCGCGTGCGGTGGGGTTACAGTCCCCTCCTCAACCTTCGCGCCCGCCTCCGTCTGCGCACGCGCCTTATACTAATTCACCGTCAAAGATAGAGTTTTGAACCAATCAAAGCAGGTCATCGAGCGGACGACCTCGGGGTGTTGGTGCAAGGAATGAAGGCCGGCGGAGAGCTGATCCACGACTGCGT
>JBEKAD010000012.1:0-19252 GCA_050018435.1 Terriglobia bacterium | reverse complement strand
CGGCCCGGGTCAGCCGTCATCTCCGCATGCTGCGCGCCCATCACCTGATCCAGAAAGTCCCGTATGAAAATCGCTACCATCTATCGGTGTTCGGTCGCCGGGCGCTTACGGCTATTCTAGCCACCCGGCGGGCCAGCGTAACTGACTTAAACGAAAAGGCCGCGTCAAAAATCTTTGCGGCACAACAAGGTCCCAGGAACTAGTGGTACAGCGCGGTCGAGCCGCAACCCAAAAAGGATTTCACCACAGAGGCCACAGAGGTCACGGAGAGCAGACAGAGAAAAAACTGTGGGTCAACAATCAAGGAAGCGTGATCTCTACCCGCGCAAGCAGAAGCGCTTTGCTCTGTGGTCTCTGTGCGCTCTGTGGTGAATCTTTTCTTCGCGGCACTCGAAGAAGTTGGCTCTTAGTGCAGCAGAGAGGCAGAGGAAAGCCCCAAGTCTCTGCGCCTCTGCGTCTCCGCGGTGAAAAGGATTTGCGAAAAAGACTCCACAGCTTTGGACGGCCGTGCTATGCCCGCACACCCTCCGGAGCAAATTCCAGCCGTCCGAGTTCTTCCGTGGAAAGCGTTGCTAGGGCGCCAGGGGGCACGACCAACTCATCACCGGCAGGCGCCGGCAACTCCGTGTTTTCCTCGTAAGGACTTGCCCATTCCAGGAATCGGAACGGTTTGCCGTCCCACTTGATGCGAACGCGGTGTGGCGTGAGGGAGCGATTCAGCAGCACCAGCGTCCGAGCGCCGTTATTGCCCACGAAGGCGGTGGCTAGCAGGTCAGGATTCGAGGCTTGGGCTTCTACGCGCATCATCCCGGCGCGAATTCTGCGGCTGTACGCGCCGAACACGCGCGCCTGGTAGCTGGAGGTTACCGGCAGAAATCCGCGGGCGGGGTCGGGGACGAAGAGCGCGCGAGTCCATCCGAACGAGGGCTGCTCGACATTCAGCAACAGCCAGCAATAAATGATGGCGGAGGCATTCGCGAGCGTCAGGTTCTTATGGTAGAGCTGCCCCATGCCCAGCGCCAGCCGATAGCTCCGGTCCTGAAATCCAGAGTTATTGATGCAAATCTCCGTCGACAGGAAGGGTTTGGTGCCTACCGCATCGCGCCATTGGGCCAGCAGCGGATCGTAATCGTCGGGGTCATGCAGGCACTTTTGATAGTCGTAGAGGTGCGTGGCAACGTAATCGATGTCTTTCCACGCCGCGCTCGATTGCTGGAAGGCCCGAGCGCATTCGATCCCGCTTGCCAGGATGCCGTCGTCACGCATGTGAATCTTGACGCCGGAGAAGCCGGCCTTGTCCAGCTCCGCGCGCAGGCGCAAGGTCATTTGATGCCAGATTTCCGGCGGCTGCGGCAGCTCGTTCTCAATGCCGACGATATCCGGCGGCGCCCCCACGCGGTCGCGGGAAACCTGGCAATAGCGGACCATCGCGTGCGCGTATTGCTCGGGATCGGCGACGCCGTCATGCGCCTTTCCCTGCGCATCGGTCCAGTTTTGTAAAGCCCACGGAGGCAACGCCCAGAACTCAAAGAGAACCTTGCCCCCCATGCGCCGGATGTTGCGCAGGTAAGTGAAGTCACTGACCTCGCCGTTGGGGAAGTTGTCGCTGTAATAGTGCGGCATCGCGTCTTGCAGGTGGTCCCAGTTGTCCATCTCCGCGTTCAGCCGCGCGCCGAGGGGGTACTCGCGTTGCAACAGCAGATTGTATTCCGCCAGCAGCTTCCACCAGCGGCGTTTGCCCTCGTCGCTCAACTGCCCGTAAGCCGTGGGCGTGGTGATGCCGCCGAAGCCGAGCATGGTCTGGTGGATCTGCGAGGGATTGACGTCGATGCTCGCGCCGGTGGTTTCGGGCGCCAGGAGGTATCCGGCCGCGGCTCCCTCGCTGCCCTCCCAGGCGAGCTGATGCCGCCGGACGTCCAGAAGGCAGCTTTGCCGGATGGCTTCCTTGCCGTTCAACAGTACCGACAAGCTGAGCCGCGAATCGAGGCGCACGGTGATGGCGCGAAGATTTCCTTGAAAGGTGGCGGTTGATTCCGCCGTAATCCTTTCGGGATGGCGCTTAGGTTTTACCAGATCGCCGAGGCCAAAAGAATCGTAGTAGCGCTGGAAGACGTAAATCCCCTTGTCCGACGCGGTGATGGTGAATCCGCCGAACTCGCCGGTGAAGATCCATCCCAGCGAGCCCTGCTTGAATTCGAGTTGGTCGATCACGAGCGTGCGCTCGAATGTGGCCGGCAGGAATTCCTGGAAATATCGCCGCGGTAGCCCCGGAACTCGCCAGTGCCCGCCCTGGAGCTTTTCCGGCGAAGCGTCAAACCGGAAGCCTTCTGTCGGAGCGGTCGCAGGTGGCGACCACGCGGGAAGCGCGCCCACGTCCTTCGCGGCAACGGGCTCCGGGGTGGCGGGGTGTGCTTGCCCCCCACTTTCGAGATTGGCGCCCTGCCGAGAGCGGGATGCGGGGTCAGGAAGGGGAGGCTCTGTGCTCAGTGCCACACCCGGCAGAAGCGCGGAGCCCCCTAAGGTTCCCACAAATCGGCGTCGGGAGATCATGGTTTCTTCCTTTCTGATCTTCTCCAGACTTCGGAGAGATTGGTCCGCGCAAAGCAGCACCTGCTATACACCTTCGTGAATAAGATGGCAAGGGCGGATCTTCCTCTGGCACCGAGCGTGCTTCCAAGGGGGTGAGTCCTAGCTTGTAGAGGGCAAATAAGGATAATATGTCGTGATTTAACCCAGTGGCCTCGGCTGTTTCACGAGTTTTGCCGCTATTGTCGCCGGAGGGGTTTATGGAGATACTTGAGAAGCTGCGCGCGCGCGCCCGGACTTTTCCCCAACACATCGTTCTTTTTGAAGGCGAAGAAGACCGCACCCTGGAAGCCGCTCGCCTGATCGAAAGGGATGAGCTAGCCCACCTGACTCTGCTGGGCGACGTCAACAAGACCACTTCCCGTCTGCAAGCACTGGGGATCAGGTTGGAAACATCTCAGCTTCTCGACCCCGCCGCCAGCCCCAAGCGGGAGGAATATGCCGACCTGCTTTACGAGCGCCGTCGGGCCAAAGGCATGACGCAGGAGCAGGCGCTGAAAGCAGCCCGACAGCCGCGCAACTACGCGGCACTGATGGTGTCTGCAAACGATGCGGACGGTTCCGTGGGCGGCGCGCTGAACACCACGGCGGACACGGTGCGCGCGGCGCTGTGGGGAATCGGTGTAGCGCCGGGCGTCTCCTTGGTTTCGAGTTTTTTCCTAATGCTGTCTCCGCGCAAGAACCTGGGCACCGATGGCGCCACGCTGTTTGCGGACAGCGCAGTGGTGCCACAGCCCACGCCATCGCAGTTGGCGGATATCGCCATCGCCACGGCCGCCAACGCGCGCGCTTTGCTGGAAGTCGAGCCGCGGGTGGCTTTGCTCTCCTTTTCCACCCGCGGCAGCGCCGAGCACGCCATGATCGACGCCGTGCGGGAGGCCCTCGAGTTCGTCAAGCAGCGCGCGCCGCAGCTGGCCGTGGACGGCGAACTCCAACTTGACGCCGCCCTGATTCCGGAAATCGGCTCGCGTAAAGCTCCCGGTTCGGCGGTGGCGGGACGCGCTAATGTGCTGATCTTCCCCGACCTGAACGCCGGCAACATCGGTTACAAGCTGGCCGAGCGCTTCGGCGGGTGCGAAGCCATCGGGCCTATTTTGCAGGGGCTGGCCAAACCCGCCAACGACCTTTCGCGCGGCTGCAAGGCGGAGGACATCGCGCAGGTCGCGGTGATCACCTCGATCCAAGCCCAGAGCCTGAAGCAGGAACGGCAGACCACGTAAGGGAAGGACTGGGGGCCCGAGGCGATAACTAAATCAATTCTTCCTGCGGTGTGCTAAACTGGCCTTTCTTATGGGCCATCGCTGCCCTGCTCCTCTAAAACTTTTGTGGTGGGCGCTCGCCTTGGGCCAGGCGAGCTTGCTGGGCAGTCAACAAGCGACGCCGGCCCCAAATTCCAACAGCTCGGCGCCGGCCGCGAATAGCGCGGCTGGCGTGCAGGCGGTGCCCACCGAGGCCGTGGATTTCCGGAAGCAAAACCTCTCCCACCTCCGCTTGGAACGCGGCGATCGCACCTTTGACGTTTACCTCTTTGCTGCGGACGAGAATGTGGATGTGCTGAGCGCGTCCTTCTGTGGCGGGGGCGAAGGCGCCAAGCAATATTCAGGGCACTTTCAACTCTTAAGCGTTGCCGATGACACCGTCGTCTCCAAGCTTGACCTCGATCCTGACAACAACTTTGTGGAGAAGAAACCGCACGATGGCGCGCGGTTGTTTCGCGACCCCAGATCGGGTCAGAATCTTGTGGTGCTTTATCAATACGGAAGCTGCAACAGTGAGAGCGTGCAATTCTTTTCGGCCGATCCTTCCGGGCAGCTCTTTTTAATCCCTTTCCTCGACCGCGACGGACGTACCTGGAAACAGATGTTGACGGGTGCAGACGGTGCGATTCCGCACACTGCCGACAACGCGCTGATATTCTGTTCTTACGCCAATGTTATCGGATATGACTTCTGTGACACTTACGCCTTCGACGGCGAGAATTTTCTGGAGGCGGCCACGTGGATGACGCAGGAAGTGGCAGCCCCCATCAAGGGGCTGAACGATGCGGGTCTGGCAGCGAGAGCGTTGTTCGACTTCCTCTCCGTGTTGTCGGAGAAAGACTACTCGGCAGCCGCCTACTATTTGGATGCTAACCTTGAAACCGCAGGCACGGGGCGGGTTACAGCCAACCGTGGCTAGAAGGCAGCCTTCCTGGAGAACTATTGCACCGTGATGGGCGGACAATGTTTGATGCCGGTAAAAATGGAAAGCAAGCCGAGTGCAGACGCGCAAGGCGTTCTGCTGTTTCAAGTGTTGTTCCAGACCTCAGATTTCCAGCCCCTCAAGATCGGCGCGCGCTCAAGCTTCGATTTCCGTGTCGGCAAGACCCCCGCCGGATTCAAGGTGCTCGACCTGCCGCCGCGAATCCCCTGAGATAACAGTAAGCACAAGGCAGTAAGCAGCAAGCATGAGGCTGCCCTTTCCACCCATCTGGGTCGGATGATCTGGTGATGGGGTGAACAAAGAAGCCTTTGGATCGAATGGGCTCTTGTTCACCCGATCTCCCGATCATCGGATCACCCGATCTTGCCGCGACGATACACAATGCTGCCGGCAACGATGGTGGCCGTGACCGCGCCGCGGAACGTGCGGCCGTCGAAGGGCGTGTTGCGGCTCTTCGAGCGGCCTTCCGCCGCGTGGTAAGTCCAGGCCAGATCCGGATCGAAGAGGGTGAGGTCGGCCGCTCCCCCGATCGGCAATCGGCCAAGGGGTTGGTTGATGATGCGCGCGGGGTTCGAGCTCAGCAGCGAAATCATGTGCCACATTGAGATCAACCCAGTATGGACGAGTTCGTTGAGGGCCAGACCCAGCGCGGTCTCCAGCCCGATGATCCCGAAGGGCGCGCCGGCGCCGAGGGGTTTCGCTTTCAAATCCGGCGCGTGGGGAGCGTGGTCCGTGGCGATGGCATCAACGGTGCCGTCGGCAATACCGGCGCGAATCGCTTCCACATCCGCGGCGCTGCGCAAGGGAGGATTCATCTTGGCGTTGGCGCCGTAGGCCAGCACCGCTTCGTCCGTGAGCGTGAAGTGGTGAGGAGTGACTTCGCAGGTCACCCGCACGCCGCGGCGTTTGGCTTGCCGCACCATGTCGAGCGCGCGCCCGGTGGAAAGATGCGCGATGTGCAAGTGCCCTCCCGTGGCCTCCGCCATCACCAGGTCACGCGCCACGCACACGTCCTCAGACACGTTGGGAATCCCCCGCACACCGAGCTTTTCGGCCACCGGCCCGTCGTTGATCACGCCGCTCGAGCTCAGGCTCGCGTCTTCGCAGTGGTCGCTGATGGGCGCGCCCAGGTCGCGGCTGCGCTCGAGTGCCCGCCGCAGCAGGCCCGCCGTTTTCACCGGACGTCCGTCGTCGGAAAAGGCCACCGCGCCCGCCGCCACCAGCGCCGCAAGGTCGGTAAGAGACTCTCCCTGACTCGCCATGGACACGGCCGCCACCGGGAACACCCGCGCCAGACCCAGGCGGCGCGCTTTCTCGATTTGCGCGGCCACCAACGCGGGTTGATCGATGACGGGCTTGGTGTTGGGCATAGTCGCGACGGCAGTAAAGCCTCCCGCCACCGCGGCGGCCAAGCCGCTTTGGAGTGTTTCCGATGCCTCGCCACCCGGCTCCCGCAAATGCACGTGGATGTCAACAAAACCGGGCGCCACCACGTTTCCGCGCGCGTCGAGCGTTTCATCCGCACCGCCCGCAAGGCTCGGGGCGATCTCACGAATCACGCCATCTTCAATACGAACATCCCATGCTCCGTCGAGATTGTCTTCAGGCGACAGAACGCGGCCGCCCTTGATCAGTATGGAGGCCATGCGGTCCTCAATGTATGCAATTCGGTGGGCAGGGAGTATAACACTGATGGGGAGCAGTGAGCGGGGACAGGGGTCTTCGATTTTGGATGGGGCCCTTCCGCGCCCAGTTCTGGTGTTCTCCGTATCCTCCGAGGGGAGCGTTAATTTGAATTTACTACCCTCGGTCGCTCGCCATTAAAATCGGCGAACTTTCAGCCGCGGCGACAGAGGGTGGAGCGAAGCGCCGGGTGAGGTGGTCACCCTGGTTTAACAGGCTGCGGAAAAACGCTCCACTGCTGTCATCCTGAGCGAAGCGAAGGATCTCGCTCTGTGCATTTTCATGGCAATGCGAGATTCTTCGTCGCCTGCGGCTCCTCAGAATGACAGCGCCGACGGGTTCTTCCGCAACCTGCTAAGCTGGCGACACCGAGGGAAATAGCGGCAACAAGCAGTCCTTCACCGGTTGATAGGTTTTACGGTGCTCGGGGCAGGGACCGAAGCGGGCAAGCGCATTCAGGTGAGCGCGCGTGCCGTAACCTTTGTTCTTGGCGAGGCCGTATTGCGGAAACGTGCGGTCGAGTTTTGCCAGGTGCTCGTCACGCGCCACCTTGGCCAGAATCGACGCGGCGGCAATGGAAACCGAGCGCGCGTCGCCGTGAATGATGGCGCGGTGGGGAATGCAAAAGTCCCCGCCGGCCTCGCGCAACGGCATAGCGTCCGTGAGGATGTAATCGGGCGCGGGGCTGAGAGCCTTGAGCGCCCGCAGCATACCTTGCCGCGAAGCTTCGTAAACATTCAGCGCGTCCACTTCCTCGGCGGTGACCGCCACCACCTGCCACGCCAGAGCCATCGAGCGAATTTCTTCTGCCAACGACTCGCGCCGCCGCGCCGTGAGCTTTTTGGAATCGTCGATGCCGGGGATCGACTTCGCGGGGTCGAGGATGACCGCAGCGGCATAAAGCGGCCCCAGTAGCGCCCCACGCCCGGCTTCGTCGCAACCGGCGATGAACCGGCGCCCCTGGCGCAAGGCCAGCGATTCAAGTTGGCGCGTGCATCGGAGCTCGGCGGGATCGCGTGGACGTGGCATGAGGGTCGAAGTTAGTTTTATCCGCGCGCGGGTGTGAACGCAAGCAGGAATTGGGGCGGGGTTCCGTCAAAGTCCGATGGCATGGAAAATGACCCCTCACCCGCCCTCCTTCGTCGGGCACCCTCTCCCCTGGGAGAGGGCTGTAAATTTGATTTCTTCCCTCTCCCTTGGGGAGAGGGTGTCCCGCAGAGCGGGACGGGTGAGGGGTCTTTTCTTAGGTGTCAAATCGCCCTGGAGGTACCGACCACCGGCGACTTTGACGCGACCCTGGAAATGGGAGCGGGGTGCACAAAGGGAAACACCACATCGAGCCTATCTTTTCTGCAAAGCCTCTTCGATGCGGCGCAGCATCATGACGTCTTCCTGGTTATAGGCGAGGACTTCATTCTTGAGACGCTCGTCCCGGGTCGTTTCGTATTTCTTCCACGTTTCGTCGGCCCATTTGCCATCTTTGCCTGGGAGTTTTCGCTTAAGCCCCAGGCTCTGCTCCACCACCTTCTGCCCGCCCCAGAGACCTTTCCGCCAGCATTCGGGACACAGGTCCACGTGGGCGAACTCCTGGTCGAGCATGACTCCCAGTTGCGCTGCGATCACGGGGAAGTCGAACCCCACATAACCCTTCACCTTGTCGGGAATCGACCGCCCGTTGTACGTCACCAGCCGCTCCACCCCTTTGAGCGCCAGCATCAAGTTGGCCCGTGTCGCGTCCTTCCCCACCAGTTGGATAAAAGCGTCGGTCGCCTCGTCCAGAATTCTCACGCCGATGACCGTAATCCGGTGATGCTTGTGGTCCTTGAACAGCCGCTGATCGGTGAATTTCCCGTCGTAGCTGGTTTCAATATCGAGGTAGGCGGCTTTCATTTGGGCTCCTCGTTTAATTTGTCTCGACTTCAAATCGTCGTTCGTCGGATACTTATTGTACTCTGGTTTTCCGGAGGTGGATGGCAAAAGCCATCGGGCCCGCAAGGGCATTCCCTATAGGACGAATAACCTCATTCCCAAATTACCAGGGACTGCAACCTTGAACATAGTACTCAAACTGTCTAACATTCTTGCTTCGTAAGGGGGGTAGTATGGGCGACGCTCCTCAGACTGGTAAATTCGACCTCAACATTGAACGCATACTTGAAGGGTGGGGGATATGCCATGCCATCCGCGAGGCGATCGCGAACGCTCTTGATGAACAATCCCTGACAGGAACAAAGGATGTGGAAATCACAAAGGATGAGGATGGCGTGTGGCACGTCCGTGACTACGGTCGCGGGCTAAGAAACGAACACCTTACACAAAATGAAGACCAAGAAAAGCAACGCAATTCCAACAAGGTGATTGGAAAGTTCGGCGTGGGCCTGAAGGATGCCCTTGCAACTCTTCATCGCCATCGCGTAAAGGTTGCTATCACATCAAAACACGGCGATATCACGTTAGAAGAGACAGCGAAGCATGGCTTCAATAACGTTATCACCCTGCACGCTGTTATTTGCCCGCCGAAGGACCCCTTGTTTGTTGGGACAGATTTTGCGTTCCCCAAGGTGTCAGATCAGGAAATCAGGGCGGCAAAGAATTTTTTCTTGAGATTTTCCGATGAGGAAGTACTCGATCAGACTAAATATGGCCAGATCTTACGTAGGCCAAACTCGGGTGATGCACGGATTTATGTGAAAGGTCTCTTGGTAGCGAAAGAAGAAAAATTCGCTTTTTCCTACAACATAACATCCCTGACCGCTGCAATGAACAAAGCTTTGAACAGGGAACGAACACATGTTGGCCGAACCGCCTACGCCGATCGCGTCAAAGAAATGCTTCTCATTTCACAGTCCGAGTTCGTTGCAGAGACGCTCGCTAACGATCTGGTGCTGATGGAGCGTGGTACTAATCATGACGAGGTCAAGTGGACCGAGGTTGCCGCCAACGCCTGCAGGATTCTAAATGCATCGAGAAAGGTTCTGTTCGTGACATCAACTGACCTTACCAATGCGCGGGACTCAATTGATCACGCGATCAAAGACAACTATAAGGTAATCACGGTTCCTGATAACATCAGGGGACGGCTGCAGGGGGTAAAAGACATTCAGGGGAATCCGGTAAGGATTCTCCAGGTTTATCAGCGTGAATGGGCGGAGAGCTTCGAATTCACGTTTGTACCCGAGAATAAACTCACGGCATCGGAACGCAAAATCTACGCTTTGCGTAAACAGATTGCCAGCCTGGATGGCGGCCTCCCAAGGTCAGTACGAGATATCAGGATCTCGGAGACCATGCGACCAGAGGTGGGGGCAGTTTCCTGTCCTGTTGGGCTTTGGGAGCCGGATAAGAAATGGATCATCATAAAAAGATCGCAACTACGGTCAATCGATGCGTTTGCCGGAACGCTTCTCCACGAGATCACACATGCTCGAACTGGGTACGTCGACGTAAGTCGTGATTTCGAAGAGGGGCTTACGTGTTCGCTCGGTAGGGTCTCAGCCGTAGCACTGAAAACCAAAAACAAATCAACCACCTCGTAACTGCTATTATGCAAGGAGGCCGGCTCACCGATAGGCAATCAAGGTAGGCCACGATAGTGTGACAAATCTAAACTGCAACTTTAGATTTGTCAACAGTTCGATGCGACGTTAGTTTTCCCGCCCCAGGAACTCGCGGCGCTTGCGCGGCTTCGCGGGCCGGCCGGGCTCGACAGAGCGCGCCAATTGTACCGCATCAAACCCGAACTTCTCCCGAACCTTGTCGGCCGCCTTAAGCACCTTATCAAGCTTCTCGTGTTGCGCCGCGTCGATCAGGCTGCGCTGGAACACAGCGCGCTCCAGATTCGACGTGCGCACGCCAATGAGGCGGATCTTCTGCTTGCCGTTCCAGGCATTCTCAAACAGCCTCAGCACATTGGCGAAAATGACGGCGTCAAGGTTGGTGGGTTCATCCAACGTGACGTCGCGCGTCAGAGTCTTGAAAGGGGTAAAGCGCACCTTCAGCCCCACGGTCCGCGCGAAAAGGCCGTGGTCGCGCAGGCGCCGGGCCACGAGTTGCGCCAAATACGAGAGCGTCCGCTCGACTTCTTCCAGGTCGTCGATGTCCGTGTCGAAGGTAGTCTCATGGCTGATCGACTTGGGTTCTTCTTCGTACTGGTAGGCTTCGATATCCAGGCCGCAGGATTTGGTGTAGAGCCATTCGCCGAATTTCCCGAACCGCTCCCGCAGCTTCTCCTGCCCCATCTGTTGCAGGTCCCCGATAGTCACGATGCCCAGCGAGCGCAACTCCGGCTCCGTCACTTTTCCGATGCCCAGCATGCGACGAATGGGCAGCGGCGCCAAGAACCTCGCCTCGCAACCGGGCAGAACGTAAAGGAGCCCGTGGGGTTTTGCTTGGTCCGAGGCGATTTTGGAAACGAGGTGAGAAGTGGAAAGGCCGATCGAGCAATTCAGGTCTGTCCGGTCCTTGATGGTGCGGATCAACCGGTCGGCGCCGCGAAACGCCGAGCCGTGCAGCCGTTCGCAACCGGTGAGATCAAGATACGCTTCATCGATTGAAACCATCTCCACGACGGGCGTGAATTCTTCGAAGATCCGGTGAATCTTGTGTGAATACTCGCTGTACTTGCGATGCTGGCCGCGCAGGAAAATCGCGTGTGGGCAGAGCTTCTTAGCCGTGCCAATCGGCATGGCTGAATGCACACCGAACTTGCGCGCCTCATAGCTCGCCGCCGCCACCACACCGCGGCCGTCGGGGTCCGCGCCAACGATCACAGCTTTCCCCTTGAGCGAAGGATCTTCAAGCTCCTCCACGGAAACGAAAAAGGCGTCCATGTCGACGTGCAAAATGTGGCGGAGCATCGTCCGTTGTCCGTTGTCAGTGGTCCGTTGCTCGCATGCGTATAATCTCTCTTTCCTCATATGTCCCACCGATTCCTCGTACGGTGTGCGACTGACAACGGACCACGGACTACGGACGTCCTTTCATCGCGCTCACCACCCGCGGAATCCCCGCCAAGTCCGGTGTCACTTGAATTTCGTCCCATTCCTCACCCAGCAACGCCAGCACCCGCTCACGCATGTTGTAACCGATTTCCACCACCACGTGCCCGCCAGACTTCAGGACCTGGAGAGCTTGTGGGAACAAGCGAGCGTAGATTTCCTCGCCGCGCTCGAGGTCGCCGCCCCAGGCGAGGCGCGGCTCGAAATCGCGCACTTCACGCTGGACCTTGTCAACTTCGTGCTTGCCAACGTAGGGAGGATTGGAGAGGACGAAGTCAAACGTTCCGGCGAAGTCGGGCCCCAGCAGCCGCTTCAGGAGATCGCTTTCCAGAAACTTGACGCGCTCCGGCATGCCGAGACGCACGGCGTTGCGTGAAGCCACCACCAATGCGGCACGCGAAATATCCGCACCGAACAGAATCGCGCGCGGCAATTCTGAAGCCAGGGCCAGGGCGATACATCCCGACCCTGTGCCGACGTCCACTATCCGCAAGCGCGCGTCCTTCGTGTGGCCCTGTCGGCGCGCCAGTTCCAGCACACACTCCACTAAATGCTCTGTCTCGGGCCGCGGGATCAGCACGTCCGGCGTCACCTCAAAATCCAGTCCCCAAAATTCCTGATGGCCGGTGATGTATTGGGTGGGTTTGCCCGTGGTCCGTTCCGCGATCAGTTGGGAGTACCGCTGGAGGGCTTCCGGCGGCACCTCCTCCTCCGCGTGGGTGTGGAGATAGGCACGGTCGCGCCCCAGAACGTGCAGCAGCAGCAGTTCTGCGGCGAGTTGTGCAGACGGCACCTGATGAGCGAGAAGTGTTTGGAGTCCTTGCCGAAGTGTGGCGCGGAGGTGCGGCATTGCCGATTTTCGATTGCCGATTGCCGATTGAAAGTTGTCAGTTTTCAGTCATCAGTAGTCAGTAAATGCCTTTCCTGAAAACTGAGAACTGATGACCGAAGACTTCCTTTGGTCCGATCGACAATCATCAATCGAAAATCGTCAATAAAAGCCTTACCCGGCGAGTGCGGAGGGTGGTTCGTCCTCCCCCGGCTCGCGCTTGGGAAGTTGCTTCAATTTCTCTGACTGGTAGTACGCAATGAGCGCGTCGATGATGTCGTCCATTTTACCATCGATAATCCGGTCGAGCTGATGCAGAGTGAGCCCGATGCGATGATCCGTGACGCGATTCTGGGGAAAATTGTAAGTCCGGATTTTTTCGCTGCGATCCCCCGAGCCGATCATCGAGCGGCGCTCCTCGATGATCTGGTTCTGCTGCTGCTGCAACTCGAGTTCGTAGAGCCGCGAGCGAAGGACCCGCAAGGCCTTGGCGCGGTTCTTGATCTGCGACTTCTCATCCTGACAGGAGACGATCATTCCCGTCGGCAGGTGCGTGATGCGCACGGCGGAATAGGTGGTATTCACCGACTGCCCGCCCGGCCCCGAGGAGCAGAACGTGTCAATGCGAATGTCCTTGGGATCGATTTGGATTTCCACTTCGTCCGCTTCCGGCAACACCGCCACCGTGATGGCCGAGGTATGAATGCGTCCCTGCTGCTCGGTTTCCGGAACGCGCTGCACGCGGTGGACGCCACTTTCATATTTAAGTTTGCTGTAGACCTTCCGGCCTTCCACCAGCGCAATGACTTCCTTCAGCCCTCCCACTCCCGACATACTCGTCGAGAGCACTTCCACGCGCCAGCGTTGCGCCTCGGCAAAACGTGTGTACATGCGGAAGATATCCTGTGCAAACAATGAGGCCTCATCGCCCCCTGTGCCGGCGCGGATTTCCAGCACCACGTTCTTCTCGTCGTTGGGATCCCTGGGCAGGAGCAGAATTTTCAGTTCCTGTTCCACTTTCTCCTGGCGCTTCTCCAGCTCGAGGAGTTCCTCATGCGCCAGCGCTTTCATTTCCGGATCAGAAGAAGACTCGTCCACCAGCCCTTTCGTATCCTTGACCGACTTGTTGATCGTCTTCCACTCTTGAAATTTCTCGACAATCTCTCTAAGGTCCGCCCGCGCCTTAGCGGTTTTCTGATAGACGTTGGGATCCGCCAGCACCTCGGCCTTGCCGAGTTGCTCCGTCAACCCTTCGTACTTCGCTTCGATTTCTTCCAGCTTGTCCAGATAGTGCATAGAAAAAAGAACCCAGGAACCGGGATACGGCATACAGCATACAGGGACACGGGGTAGACTCTCCCTCCTGTCTACTGTCTACCGTCTACAGTATGCAGTCTACTGCCCTACGCCACAACCAGTTCGCCGCCGCGATTCTGCTCGAGCGTCATGGCCGTTTCCAAGGCCTTGATCGCGGTTTCCAGTTGGCGGTCGTCAGGCTCGCGAGTGGTGACCCGCTGAAGCCAGAGGCCGGGCTGCGATGCCCATTTCCACAGCCTTCCCTTCGACTTCGCGGCAAAGCGGATGAACTCGTAGGAGATGCCGGCGATCACCGGCAGCAGAACGATCCGCCCCAGGAATCGCAGCCAAAAAGAATGAAAGGGCAAGAACAGGTAGAGCACCATGGCAATGCCCATCACGACCAGAAGAAAGCTCGTGCCACAGCGGGGATGAAAACGCGGACAAGCGCGCGCCGTAACCACATCCATCGGGCCTCGTTTTTCAAAAGCCCACACCACCTTGTGTTCGGCGCCGTGATACTCAAACACTCGCTGGATTTCCTTCCATTGCGAAATCAGAAGCAGAAAGCCCAGGAACAAGACGATCCGAATTGTCCCGTCCAGCAAATTGAACGTCACGTTATTGTCGGTTTGCGAGTACCGATGCGTTATGGCGGTGGCCAGATAAAGCGGCAAGAGCTTGTAAAGAACAATGAAAAAGGCCAGGGAGAAAGCGACATTGGCAGCCAGCATCCATCCGCTCAGTTCCACGGCTTTTTTGGGTTTTGCCGCCTCCGAACCCGCCGCTTCCGGTTCCTCCAGCGCCTGCTCGGCGGAGTAACGCAGCGCGCGCATTCCCAGCACCAGCGCCTGTCCCAACACCCCCAGTCCACGCAAGATGGGGTACTTCAGCCAAGGGTGCCTTTCCGACGGCCGGTCCAGGTACGCTTGCGTCACCGCCAGCGAGCCGCTCGGCTGCCGCACCGCCACGGCATAGGAGTGCAGCGAGCGCATCATCACCCCTTCGATCACCGCCTGCCCGCCCATCAGAGCTTCTTCCGGCGCCTGAAGAAGGGGCAGCGTGATCAGCCGAAGCGCCTGGCGTGCCGTCCTTTCTAAGGCAGTTAATATCGAAGTCATTACGAAAGAGTTCCGTTTACCCGCGAGGGGGAGATTTACGACGCAGTCTTTTCGAGGCTGCAACCCAGCGTCCTGTTGGTGACACAGAAACGCCCCCACCCCAAGGGTATAACCCAGAATAACTGCAATTGCCGGGGGGTGTCAAATCACGGCCACATGGTTTTGTTTTTACGGCGCTCGCGCTATAATCGCGGCGCTTGCGTTTCGGTCGAAAAAATGAACCCCTCTTGAGGCCCCGCCCATGACCGCTCCGTTGTTACGCCTGGGTGATGAAGTCGACGACTATTGTCCGCGTTGTAAGCTGCTACTCAATCATGCGGTAGCGAGCATGGTAGAGGGCAAGGTGGTGAAGGTCGTTTGCCAGACCTGCCATAGCGAACACCCTTACAAGAACGCCACGGTCCCGCCTAAAAAGAAGTCGGGACCTAAGGCGGCATTATTGGATCAGGTACTGGCAAAGGCTGCGCCCGCCGTCCTGGCCCAAGCACCGGTGGAAAAACCCCTAGAGCCCGAAGCATCCGCGGAACCCCGCAAGAAAAAACGTGCCGTTGCTCCTGCCCGATATATTTCCCGGCACGCCACCCGGCCTCCGCGCGGCAAGCCCTAGGCGGTGCTTTCAGCCGCCGCTTCGCCTCAGGACGCGGACTTTGTCTCGCGAAATCAGCTCATATTCAGTCCCCCGCCACTCAATTCGCCGTGTGAAGCCGGCCACGACAAAATTCCCAAGCGTGATCCATGGAACCAGCGGCGATAATAGCCAATAGCAGGAAGCATGGCTGATTTCCGCGCCAAAAAGCTCCCGCGTGACGAGGGTGCGGATATAGCCCTTGGCCGCGCTCAACAAAACTACCGCCAACAAGGTGATCGCCACCGCGAGTCGCTGGTACGCCGTAGCCCCCGGCATTGCCAGCACCACCAATCCCAACGTGAGAGTCCCGCAGTTGAAGAGGGACATGGTCAGCCCCAACCTCCACGGGAGTGGTGTATATACGCGCGTGATGATGATTTGGCGAGTCGACCAGCGGAGAAATTCCCATTGGCTCGATTCTTCCCGCGATGCCACCAGGCACCGGGGCTCAAACGCAATCTTTCCACCCGCTTCGCGAACCGCACGGCTCAGGGATAAGTCGTCACTCACTGTGTTCGCCCAGTATCGTTCTGCAATACCCAGCTTATGAAAATCGTTGGCGCGCATCGCCATCGATCCACCCCATGCAAAGTTGTGATCATGGTCGCCCATCATGGTGGCTATCGAGGTGTCCCATGCGGCGCGCAGCCGCGAAGCAAAGCCAGCCCCCGGCAGATACCAGCGGAAACCGGTGCTGACGGTGAGCTGCGAACTGGCGAGAGGCGCCACCAATGAGCGCAACCAATTCGTCGAGGGCGCCGCATCGATATCAGCGAAGACCAACACCTGAGCGACCTGATCCACCCGCTCCACTCCCCGCAGCGGATTGTTGACCTTTTCTCCTCGCTGCTCCGTGACGCCCGCCACAACCAGTGACGCTCGGCCATTGCAGGTAACGCCGGACGCAAACCGCGCCTCCAGCCGTTCTTGGATTTGGCGGTAGGCCGAGTCGTCCGCGGTTGCCACGGTGAAGACCACCTGATAATCCGGGTAATCCTGATTCAGAAACCGGTCGAGATTGGCGTCAAACCCCGCATCCACCCCCTTGCAGGGAATCACCACAGCAGCGGGCGGCGTATAAGTTCCCCGCGGGCAACTTCGCCTTCTTCGGACCAACCGGAGAAAGCGGATCCCGTCGACGAGCGACCAAGCGCCTTGCCCGAGCAGCATAACCCCGAGCACGAGAAAGATTTTAATCGGCCACCACATCTGGAACTCTCCAGCCGCACGGCAGGTCAAGCAAGCAAAAGGCTCCGGAGAGCGCGAGTGTACCATAATGCTGCCGCCGATTTCGGGGGCGCTTGCTCGCGCGCCACTGACCTGCAATGCCGGGGTGGTCCGACCGCCTGCCCCGCACGGTAGCGGAACTCTGCGCAGCGCCGCCGCCCCCACCAGAGTTTCTGTTAAGATATGTTTTGCCCCCCCAGGGCAAGGTACCGCTCCATGTTTGCACGCCATAACCGGCTGATCGGTCTCCTTTATCTATTCGCTGATTTCCTCTTGGTCTTGGCGAGCTTCGGGCTGGCGCATACACTCCGCGCCCACCTCCCTGGGGCGCGGCAATTCTTCCCGATTTCGAATTATCCCTGGATTGTTCCCCTGATCGTGGCTTTGTGGATCGGCGCCGGAGTGGTGGCGGGAATCTACCGCGAGGTCCACGAGGAGGATCTGCGCCGCGCCTTCGCTGATCCCCTCAAGGCCGGGCTCGCCGCCACGGTCCTCCTCTTCGCCGTAATTTCTGTCGTCAAGTTCCAGTACATCAGCCGGCTGCTCCTGGGAATCTATGCGTTGATAGATCTCTTGATGATGATCTGCTTTCGGCTGGTGGCTCGCGCTTTCGCCGCGCCCTTGCGTCGAAGCGTGTCCGGTCTTCGGACCTTCCTCCTGGTGGGTGAAGGGCGTGAAATGGCGGATATTGCGCACACGCTGGAAGCCAATGAACGCCGCGGCATGCGCTTGTTCGGATTCGTTCACACCGGGGCTGGACCGGCAGGGGCAGTGTCGTCCTGGCAGGGACTCGCCAAGTCATATCCCGCGTTTTCCCTCCCGGAACTGCCGGATTTGCTGCGCCGTCAGGTCATTGATGAAGTTATTTTTGTAGTGGCCAAGGAGGACTTGGAAAAGCTCGGAGACACTTTTCTCGTCTGCGAAGAAGAGGGGGTCAAGACGCGCGTGCTGCTCAGCTTCTTCCCCCAAGTCATCTCCAAAGTTTATCTCGAACGCTTGGGCACAAAGCCTCTGCTGACTTTTTCCGCTACGCCCGAAGACGAATCCCTGTTGCTCAAACGCGGCCTCGATTTCATCATGGCGCTGATCGCGTTGGTGGCGCTTTCCCCGCTCCTTCTGATTCTGGCGGTGCTAGTCAAACTCACTTCGCGCGGTCCCATCTTCTTCTCCCAAACGCGCTGTGGCCTCGGTGGGCGAAAATTTTCGCTCCACAAATTCCGGTCGATGCGCGCGGACGCCGACCTGCTTCGCGAAGAGCTCGAGGCGCTGAACGAGGTGGACGGCCCAGTGTTCAAGATCAGGAATGATCCACGCTGTACGCCGATCGGACGCTTCATGCGTAAGTTCAGTCTGGATGAACTCCCTCAGTTAGTCAATATCATAAAGGGTGATATGTCCTTTGTGGGTCCACGCCCCCCCCTTCCCGAGGAAGTGGAAAAGTACGAGCGCTGGCAGCGGCGGCGCTTACGGATGCAGCCCGGGCTGACCTGTTTGTGGGCATTGGAAGGGCGCAGCAAACTCAGCTTCCGGCGCTGGATGGAGCTGGATCTGGAATACATTGACCGCTGGTCAATGACCCTCGATTGGAAAATTCTGCTTAAAACGATTCCTATCGTCCTGGTGGGCCGCGGCGCGAGCTAGCGCCTAATTGCATTAGTAACCACGATTATTTATGGCGCCCGGAAGGGCGGGGCTTTAGCCCCGCCGCCCCTGGGCAGAGGGTTGAACGGGCCTTCAGGCCCTGAAGCCACATCGCTTCAGGGGCTAAAGCCCCTAAAATCGACCCGAGTTCTACGACGGGGCTAAAGCCCCGTCCTTCCGCCCGGCTACAAATAGTGTCGCTTGTTTCTGCAACTTGGCGCTAGCGCCGGAGAGCCGCCGCGTAGGCCTCGAGCAAGGCCCGCTTTTCGTTGTCCCAGTTCAGCCTTTCCTCAATGCGTTTTCGTCCGCGCGCTCCCAGTTCCGCGCGCAAGCTCTCCGAGTCCAGCAAGGTCAGGACCTTTTGGGCGAAGTCTTGCGGGTCGTCATTCCGCGCGTAGAGGGCCGCGTCACCTGCCGAGCGCCGCCCTTCCGTGAGGTCGTAAAGCACCACGGGCAGACCGTACGCCATATATTCCAGAATCTTGTTCATGGTCGACTTGTCGTTCATGGGCGTAGCCCGGTCGGGAGCCACGCCGAACGCCGCGTTCGAAAAGTATGCCGCGACATCCTCGTCGGGTAGCCTCCCGGTGAATTTCACTAGGGCGTCGAGCCCCTTCTGGCTCGCCAGCACTTTAAGCCGCGGGAGTTCGGGACCTGCGCCGATCAGGACAAACAGCGTGTCTTCGCACTTCCGGAGCTTGGTGATGAAAGCAATCGACTCGAGCAATAGATCCAGTCCATCCTGATGACCCATGACGCCGAGATACACCACCAGATGGCGCCGGCCTTCCTTGAGCTCGGGTTGCGGGGGGCGCATGCGGATTCTGGTCAGGTCCGGGCAACTCCGCACCACGAAAGTGCGCTCGCGACTCATGCCTCCGCGAACTATCGCCACTTCCCGGTACGATTCGTTGGTGGCAATGGAGACGTCCGCGGTTCGGAAAGTCATCCGTTCAGCCCAGCACACCAGCTTGTAGCCGAAGTCATGACGGCGGAATTTCGTCTCGTAAAGCTCGGGGTTCAGGTCGTGGTGGTCGAAGAT
>JBEKAD010000011.1:0-19343 GCA_050018435.1 Terriglobia bacterium | reverse complement strand
ATGGGCTTCATTGGCGTAGGTAAGCAGAACCGCTACCTGCTGACTAAATTTCTCGCTCGAGACACGCAGGTGGTGGCGGTCTGCGACGTGGACACCACGCGACGCGAATCGGCCAAGCAAATAGTCGAAGACTGGTACGCCAAGAAGATGGTTGCGGGCTACAAAGGCTGCACCGTGTACGACGATTTCCGCGAGTTGCTGGCGCGCAAGGATATCGATGCTGTCTGCATTGCCTCCCCGGACCATTGGCACGCGATCCACGTGGTGATGGCCGCGAAAGCCAAGAAGGACATCTATTGCGAAAAGCCGCTTTCCCTGACCATTCCCGAGGCGCGGGCGATGGTCAAGGCGGTCCGCAAGCATAAGCGGGTGCTGCAAACCGGCAGCATGCAGCGCTCCGCCCCCGAGTTCTACAATGCTTGTATGCTGGTGCGCAATGGACGGATCGGCACCATCAAGCAGGTCATCGTGGATGTGGGCACGTCATCCAAGTGGTGCGATCTGCCGGAAGAAACGATGGAGCCGGGATTGAATTGGGACATGTGGCTGGGGCCTGCTCCCCTGCGGGGTTACAACTCCATCCTCAGCCCGCGCGGGATTCCCAAAGACTTCCCGGCGTGGCGGAACTACCGCGAATACTCGGGCGGCGGGATGACCGATTGGGGCGCACATCATTTCGACATCGCGCAATGGGGGTTGGGCATGGACGATAGCGGGCCCGTGGAGATTATCCCGCCGGAGGACCCAAAAGCCATGACCGGCGTCAGGTTCATTTATGCCAACGGCGTGCAGGTTATCCATGGCAAGAGCGGAGGCGTGCTCTTCGTCGGAAGCGACGGCCAAATTCTGGTCAATCGCGGGAAATTTCAGATCACTCCGGAAGGCCTGGACAAGGATCCCATCCCGGAGAATGGCGTTCAACTTTACAAGAGTACCGACCATTACCAGGATTTCCTGAACTGCGTGAAGAGCCGGAACAAACCGATTTGCGATGTGGAAATCGGCTGCCGTTCGGTTACCGTGTGCCACCTTGGCAACCTGGCCTACTGGTATCGCCGCACGCTGCGCTGGGACCCGGTGAAGGAACGATTCACCGGCGACGCCGAAGCGAACACATGGCTCGACCGGAAACGCCGACCGCCCTGGCAGAAGTCTTTGGGCTAGTGGTGGCGATTGCCATTTTTCCCTTCCCAGCGGGCAGCCACAGTCAGTTTAGTCATGACTGCGGGTTCTTCCCTTGACGGCGAAGGCATAGCCTGCGGGAAGGAGCCGCTCGCCATAAAGATCGGTCAGCCCGGCTGCCGACGTTGTCGGGACAAGCTCCGCGCCCCCTCCGAAAGCGTCCGTGATGGAGGTCGGTGACTGGTCGAGGGATTGCGCCTCCGACGAGCTCATAGTAATCTTGATCGAGGAAGGTGACCATGACACAGATCACCGAGGCCGTTTACAGTCACGGCGTTCTGAAGCCTGCGGTTGATCTAAACCTGCGCGAGCAGCAGCGAGTCCGCGTTATCGTTGAGCCGATCGAGGACAGTCTCGGAGACCGGGACGCGGCCGTGGCACGATTGAAGGCTGGGATTGCGGCCATGCAGTTCTTCTCGAACGGGCCACTGCCCACGCGAGAGGACCTCCATGATCGCGCTTGATACCAACGTCCTCCTCTACGCCTGCGATCGGGCGGATTCCCGACGCCAACAAATCGCCATCGATCTCATTGCCAACAGCCGGGACGGCGTCCTGCTTTGGCAAGTGGCCTGCGAGTTCGTCGCGGCTTCTCGCAAACTGGGCGCCCAAGGCTTCACCGCATCGGATGCGTGGAACCGACTCACAGAGTTTCTTACTCTGTTGCGTCTCATCCTTCCCACCGTAGGTGTGCTTGAGCGCGGCCAGAGGTTGCATGCAACTCACGGTGTGTCCTTGTGGGACGCCTTGATTTTGGCAGCGTGTGCTGAGGCAGGGGTGGAGACCCTTTATTCCGAGGACGTCCCGGGCCTCCCCACGCTAGGTGCGCTCCAGGTGGTGAATCCGTTCAAATAGGCGCCCGTGTTTTCGGGATCCAATTCCCCCGGTACGATCGTCCGTTCAGCCTGTAAGCGGTCCAATTGTTTGGAGGAGGTCGCAGTTCGATGCGGAAATACTTTTCTTCGTCTTTAGCATTTCTTCTAATTATCCTGGCCAGCGCGATGCCTGCTGCCGCGGGGGATTTGCGCGCGGGGGCGGCCAAAGCCGTGATCACCCCCGACGTCCGTGCCGCCACCGTCTATATCGCAGGCTATGGTCAAAACCGCGTCGCGACCGGCGTCCACGACGATCTTTACGCGCGCTGCCTCGCCCTGGGCGCGGGTGACCAGACCCTTGTGGTGTGTGCCGCGGACCTGATTGGCCTCTTCTACGACGATGTCCTGAAAATTCGAGAAACGGTGAAGGCCCAGGCGCCGGAAGTGACGCACCTGATCGTGGCCTCCACGCACGACCACGAGGGGCCGGACACCATGGGACTTTGGGGCCCGGGGCCTTTGCAATCGGGGATCGATGAGAAGTATATGGCGTGGCTCCGAGAGCGCATCACCCAAACGGCCGTGGAGGCAGCGCGGTCGATGCAACCGGCGCGCCTCACGCTCGGACGCGACGATCATCCCCTGCTGGCGCTGTTGCAGTCTGACAGCCGGCCGCCTTACGTGAAAGATCCCTATCTTTTCGTTATGCGCCTGGCCTCCGCCGCCGACGGGCAGCCTATTGCTGACTTGATTAACTGGAGCGACCACCCGGAAACGTTGGGGGGGAAGAACACGGAGATCACCGCCGACTACCCCCATTGGCTCTGCCAGTACGTGGAAACGCATCTGGGCGGGACGGCCATTTTCCTGAATGGCTCGATCGGCGGGCTGCTTTCCACCAATGGCAGTTCCGTGGCGCTGCAAGATCCCGACACCGGCAAGGTGGCCGCCGACAACACCTGGCGCAAGGCGGAGCTTTTCGGCAACACCCTTGGCCAGCTTGCGGAGCGCGCGGTGAAAGGCGGGGAAGAGGTCAGCGTGAATTCCATTGCCTTCCGTGGAATCACGATTTTCTCGCCCATGCACAATGACCACTTTCGTGCCGCGGGCGCGGCCGGAGTCTTCGGCGGCCGCAAGCCGCTTTACACGAATGGCCAGCTTGATCCGTCGGTCATGGAGAAGGAATTTCCCGGCCTGGGCAAGCTGAAATACGTCACGGGCCAGGACGTGGAGACGGAAGTCAGCTACATCCGTTTCCTCGCGGGCGGGCGCGTGGTGGCGGAAATGGTGACGGTGCCGGGCGAGATTTATCCTGAACTCGTCAACGGAGGCATAACCCGCTACCCCGGCGCGGATTATCCCGACGCGCCGTTTGAGCCGGCAATTCGCGAACACCTTAAGAGCAAATACCAATTCATTTTCGGCCTCGCCAACGACGAACTCGGTTACATCATTCCCAAAGCCGAGTATGACGATCAGCCGCCCTGGCTGCGCGATAGGAAAGACCGCTGGTACGGAGAAATCAATTCCGCCGGGCCCGACATCGCGGGCGCCGTCACCAAGGCGCTTGTGGGGTTGATTGAGGGGAAGTAGTGGGCAGGTAGGCAGGTAGGCAGTAGGCAGGTGGGCAGTGGAATTTCTCCATTTGCCCACTGCCTGTTGCCTACTGCCCACCTGCCCACTGCCTACCTGGCCGCTGCCTTCCGCTCTACCCCGGGCCGTTGGGGTAGGCCGGAAGGTCGGGCGGTCGTGGGGGCAGATGTTTCGGGTGGTCCGTGATCGCCTTCATCACCATCTCGATGGCTTTTTCCAGTTGCGGGTCCTGGCCCTTCATGACGAGGTCGGGCGTGTTATCTATTTCAATATCCGGCGCCACGCCATAATTCTCGATGACCCACTTGCTGTCGAGCCCGTAGACGGAAAATTCCGGCCGCGTGATGTAACCACCGTCGAGCAAAGGTATGTAGCCTCGAATGCCGCGGACACCTCCCCAGGTGCGCATGCCGATGAGCGGGCCCAGGTGATACTTCTTGAAGAAGTAGCTGAAGATGTCGCCGTCGGAAGCGGCATAGGCGTTGGTGACGCAAACCATGGAGCCGTTAAAGACCACGTCGGGGATGGTGCCGCTGGCGAAGTTGCGGGCCGAGTCCATGCCTGCCAGGATGCGGCGCAGGCGCTCGAAGATGAGTTGGTCCACAAAGCCACCACCGTTGTAACGAACGTCGATGATCAGCCCTTCCTTGCGAATCTGCGGGAAGAACTGCTTGACGAACTCGTTCAGGCCTTCCCCTCCCATGTTGGGGATGTAAATGTATCCAACGCGCCCGCCGGTGGCTTGGTCAACCTTGCGGCGATTGGTGTTGACCATATCGAGCATGCGCAACTCGTATTCGCTGGCGATGGGCTTTACCACCACGTTGCGGGCGCCCACGGCGGTGGGCTGGGAGTTGACGGTGAGCGTCACGTTCTGACCGGCGGTGTTGACGAACAGCTCGTTGGGCGCCTGCGGCGCTTTGAGGTCCCGTCCATTCACGGCGATGAGGTAATCGCCTTCCTTCACCACCACGCCGGGTTCGGTAAGAGGAGAGCGCAGACGCGGGTCCCAGTTTTCTCCCGGGTAGATTTTCTTAAAGCGGTAAAGGCCGCTGGCCGCGTCGAGTTCATAGTCCACCGCCAGCAGGCCGAGGTTGACGGCATGCAGGCTGGGATAATCGCCGCCTCCGGTGTAGGTGTGGGAGTTGGCAAGCTCGCCCAGCATTTCCCCCAGCAGGTAAGTGAGGTCGTAGCGATCCGCCGCGTAGGGCAGCAGCGGGGCGTAGCGGTCACGTTCCTTGGGCCAATCGACACCGTTCATCGAAGCGGTGAAGAAAAAGTCGCGTTCCTGCCGCCACGCTTCGTTGAACATCTGCTTCCATTCGGCGCGCGGGTCGATCCGCATATCCAGGGAAGAGAGATTCAGGGCGCCGTCGCCCACCTTGTGGGGGGAGGCGGAAGGCTTGGCGTCGATGATCCCGAAGGTCCGGGCGCGGGGTCCGACGTCCTCGTCATCTTCGTCGCCGCCGCCGGCTCGCGACCCGGCATAGAGCAACTTGGAGCCGTCAAAGGAGAGCTCGAAGGACATTGCGCCGGGCAGGAGCACGTTGTCTTTGCGCTCTTTCATGTCGTACACGTGGATGGCGGGGTGCTCCCCCGGTAGCGGTCCGGAAAGGCCGTAGGTGGGGCCGGAGGAGTAATAAACGCCGTTCTTCCCCACCACCAGTCCGAAGATGTTGCCGGGCGGTATGGGCAGGGCCACCACGCGATTCTCAATGCCGGCCAAGTCGATGCGGAAATTCTTGGCGACCTCTTCCGCCTCTTTCTTTTCCTTCTCGCCGGATTTGGCTTGGTCCTTGCCCGCGGATTCATCCGGCTTCTTGTCGGCGGACTCATCGGATTTCTTGCCGGCTTCATCACTCTTGGGCGCGAACGGCGAAGGCAGATCAGCGCGCAACGTCACCAGGTAGACGCGCGTAGCTTTGGGATTCGCGAACTCGAAATCGTAGACGCCCAGCACCTCGTTGTAATCGCGCTGGGAAAGGAAGAAGAGATACTTGCCCCTCGGGTCGAAGGCAGGACTGCTGTTGTTGGTGAAGTTTGTCGTAACCGGAGTGATCTTCTTGTCGGCAAGGGAATAAAGATTGATGGTGCTGTAGTTGTTCACTTCTGCCTTGGCGTAAGCCACCCACTTGCTGTCCGGCGACCAGACGTATTCATTGAGGTCGGAATACTTGCCCTGGTCAATCAGCACCGGAGTCTTCTGTTCAACATCGACATAGAACAGGCGCAGGTCTTTGTCGGCAAAGAGCAGCTTCTTGCTGTCGGGCGACCAAACGGGAGGCATGCGGAACATTTTACCGTCGGTGGTGATGCGTGTCTCCTTGCCCATGCCGTCCTGCGGCGTGATGTAGATCTCATCTTCCCCGCTGCGATCGGAAAGATAAGCGATCCATTTGCCGTCAGGCGACCAAGCGGCGTACTTCTCGCGGATGCCCGGCGTTTGCGTGAGATTGCGGATGCTGCCCTCCTTGGCGGGGACGGTGAAGATGTCGCCGCGCGCGGTCAGGACGGCGCGGTTGCCTTCCGGGGAAATGCTATAGTCCGTCACATAGCGGGCGACGTTGCCCCAGTGCGGGCGCGCCAGGTCGCGGTCGCCGGGCAGATAGACCGTGAGCTTCTTGGCCTTCTGGGATTTCAGGTCGAAGGTATAGAGATAACCGCCGTTGGAGAACACGATGGCGTCAGGCCCGAGGCTGGGCCAGTCCACGTCGTAGTCCTTGAAGTCGGTGAGTTGCTTTGTCTGTTTGGTCTTCAGGCTGTAACTGTAGATGTTGATGCGATGCTCGGGGCCGCGGTCAGAGCCGAAATAAATCGTGTCACCGTGCCACATCGGGTAGGTGTCGGTGCCCGGGTAATCCGTAATGCGCTCGTAGGTGTTGTTCTTGAAATCGTAAATGGCGATGTCCTGAGCCATGCCGCCCGTGTAACGCTTCCAGGTGCGAAAATTGCGGAAAATGCGGTTGTAGGCGATCTTGGTGCCGTCGGGCGAAAAGGAGGTTAGCCCCCCTTTGTCGATGGGCAGGCGCTCCGGCAGGCCACCATCAATGCTCACGCTGAACAGGCGCCCGAACCAGTCGTTGAACGTGTCGCGACGCGAGAGAAACAGAACGTGCTGGCTGTCGGGAAGCCAGGTAATGACCTGGTTGTTCGGTCCCATGCGTTCGGGCACGGGGGCGACATCCGGTTCGAAAGTCAGTTGCTTGGGATCGCCGCCGTCGGCGGGAATCACGTAGACATTGAAGTTGCCGTCGTATTGTCCCGTGAAGGCGATCCACTTGCCGTCGGGTGAAAATTTGGGAAAAAGTTCCAGTCCGGGATCTGTGGTGATGCGCCGCGCCACACCTCCCGAGGAAGACACCAGCCAAAGATCACCGGCGGAGCTGAAAACGATCTTGTCTTTGTAAATGTCGGCAAACCGCATCAGGCGGCCCTCCGGCATCTCCGCGGAAATCGCCAAAGGTGCAGCCAGGAACATCATGAGGATGAGTGAGCGGCAGAGGCGAGCCATAAGTTCTCCCTTCGATATGCGTCAAGGTATGTGCTGCACGGTATGACCCATACGACCGGGCGATATTGTAGCAGGAGAGAAGCGCAAGTTGGGATTTCTTACCAGGCGAGAAGGGCAGGGGTTCAGGCTCGCCAGGGCCGTACTACGTGCTGCTTACCATAAGAGGTTGTGGTAATCTGATTCTTGCAGGATGTTTCTTATGGCCACCAAAACCTTACTGACCATTGGACAGTACAGCGCCCTGGATGAACCCGTCGGCGTGAGGTACGAACTCGATCGAGGAGAGCTCATCGTGACTCCTTCCCCAGTGCCCATGCATAATATTATCTGCGGTGACCTGTACAGACGGTTGTGCGTGTGGGTTGAGGAACACAACCTGGGGCAAGTCCTGTATGAAGTCGATGTGAAGCTTGCCGAAGACACGGTCCGCAGACCTGACCTGATCTTCATTTGTCGCGAGCGGATTAGAGACATCGATCTTGACCAAGTACCTCTGCTGATTGCCCCCGATCTGGTCATTGAAGTCGTTTCCAAGCATGACCAGCCTGACGACCTGATGCTCAAGGTTCGCCAGTACCTGCAAGCAGGCGTGCGGGCCGTTTGGCTTTTGTATCGAAAGACGCGGGAAGCATACCGATATATTCCTGAAGCTCTTCAGCCCAGCGTTGTAATTGCCGAACGGGGGGGCAAGTTCGAAGAACCCGAACTGCTTCCAGGGTTTTCCCTGTTCTTGTCTGAAATCCTCCACTGACACGTCAACCCGCGATATCGCCTGTAACCTTGAACACGATGGCGTAATCGCAAGGCTTCTGTGCGGGCATCATGACCTTCAGGCCCGAGCTGTCCTGCGACCAATCAAGCTTGCCGTCGAAGCCCAGGAGTTCGACGTTCTGGATTTTGCCGACGCGCAAGGCGGTGTTGGTGGCCAAAGGCCGAATGACGGTTTGAAATTCCGGCCAGCCCATCACGAACGCATACAGGGTGTCGCCCTTGGTGGTGAAGCGGACGTCCGCCGCCGTCAGATCCTTCCGTTTATTTTCGTTGAACGCCGGGGTATTCGCAGCCGCGTCCAACGCCGGCCCCTCGCCAAGAATCTTCCACGGCCGGGAGCCATGAATTCCTTGGCTATTGACGCTCATCCATTTGGTGATCTCCGCGAGGACATTCAATTCTTCCAGATCCAATGTTCCGCGGGCGGGCAGAGGGAAATTCAGCATCAGGTTGCCGTTGCGGCTGACGATGTCCACCAGCATGTCGATGATGGTCTTGGGCGTCTTATACTCCTGGCCGCGCTTGTAGTGCCATCCGCCGATGCAGGTGTCCGTTTGCCAGGGGCGTGGCCAAATGCCGTTCACGATGCCGCGCTCGACGTCGAGCACCGCGAGGCCTTGCTCGGCGTCGTCCGCGCGTTTGCAGGTGTACACGGCCTCGGTTTTCCCGCCATTTTTCTTGGCACTCAGGTTATAGAGGTGCGCGATGAGGTTCAGTCCATATTCCTCGAAGGGAAGGGGGCCGTCGGTGTAAAGCAAATCCGGTTGGTACTTGTCGACGAGGTCCTTGATCCGCATGTACCAGTGGCGCCTCCACCACAAGGGGATGCCGGTTTCGCTCCAGTCCACGCTCTTTGCCCAGATTTGGTCGGAATCGACATACAAGCTGTAGTTGTTGGGGTCGGCGCCGTCGTAAGGCACTCCGGCGTAAGGACCCGTTTCATCATGCCCGTGACTTACCGAAAACCACTTGTAGGTGATCCAGAGATGTTCGCTGACGGCAAACTTGAGTCCGGCATCACGCGCCGCGCGGGCCCACATGCCAACGATGTCTTTCTTCGGTCCCTTATTGGCGGCATTCCAGGGCTGAAAAGTGGAATTCCACATGTCAAAGTTATCGTGATGCACACCCATGCTCATGAAGTATTTCGCGCCTGCCTGCTTGTACAAGCCGATGAGATAGGCCGGGTCGAATTGCTCTGCCTTCCAAAGTGGGATCGTGTCCTTGTAGCCGAACTTGGAGGGATGCCCGTAAGTCTCAAGGTGATAAATGTTCTGCTTTGATCCTTCCATGTACATATTCCGGGCATACCAATCACCGTATTCAATAGCCGATTGCGGGCCCCAATGCGCCCAGATGCCGAATTTGGCATCGCGAAACCATTCGGGGGCTTCGTACTTGCTCAGGGACGCGCGCGTTCCTTCAAAAGGCCCGCGTTCAATCTCGATGCCGGGGGAGGTTTCGTGTTGCGCAGCCCCGAGCCTCAACGCCGGAAATGTTCCCGCGATCAGTTGGCAAGCCGTTCGTCGAGTCATCCTCACCGTCATGGATTTTCATACCCCCTGTGGTTAATGTCCAAATGGCAGACAGCCTGTTAATGCGTGAGCAACCTTATCACGATGGAAGAAGACCGCGCAATTGGCGTCGAGTGGCGTGTCCGAGGTCATGGGTTCACCTTCTGTGCTGCGATATTGACGGATTCGTGCAAATGTAGCTACAATGGCTACATGAGGAGCGAAGCCATGATTTCCGTGGGGGTTCGTCAGCTTAAGAACCGTCTGACCCGTTACCTGCACCTTGTCGATCAGGGCCAGACGCTGTTGGTGACCAACCGCAATCGGGCCGTGGCGGTCTTGAAGAAGCCGGACCGGAACTCGGCGTCCACCCTGGAAGAAAAGCTTGCGGCTTTGGTGGCGGAGGGAAAGCTGCTGCCCGCCCTGCACGCCGCACCCTTCAAGCCCTTCAAGCCGGTAGCGGTGAAAGGCAAGCCCGTCTCCAGAATGATTATCGAGGACCGAAGGTGATTTTCTTTGACGCCAGCGCTGCCGCCAAGAGATATTTCCAGGAGATCGGCTCGGATCGGGTCAACAAGTCGTGGAGCGGACCGGAAATCCTTTCTTCGCTGGCCATTCTTCCCTGCGAGCTCATTTCCGCCCTGAACCGGAAACGCCGCGAGCGCACTTTGCCCCGCGGGGCTTACCAGACTCTCAAGAAGCAAATCGGGGAAGATGTGGGGAAGATTCCAGTGGTACCCATCAACGCCGAACTCATCGAACTCTCTTTGCGTCTGCTGGACGCGTATCCGCTCAAGACCCTCGATTCTCTCTACTTGGCGGGGGCATTGGCTCTTCAGCTAGCCTTGAAGGAGAAGGTGCTGTTCATTGCCGCAGACCGGCAACTTCTCCAGGCTGCCCAAGCCGAGGGGCTGCGCACCCTCAATCCAGAAACAGGGCTTTGAGCAAGCAACCACGGTCATGCGAAATCCGAATTGAAACAGGGTATATAGCGCCGGAACTATCTGCGGGGCCACAAGCTGCACTGAGACAAGCGAAACAATCCCTCCACGACAAATCGGAAAGTAATTTCCGAGTGCGCGAACACACGGGAGCTGGTCGCTTAGGTCAACACCACGGCGTTACAAAGGATCTTTGATAGGCCAAACCCGATAATTCAGTTATCGGGACATCTCGAGAGAGACGATTCGTGACATGAGGCATCGGCATTGCGTTTTGACCGCGTGGGTGTAAAATGGGGTCCGTAAACGCTACGAGGAGAGCACAAGTGGAATCCAAACCATCAGGGCCCGCGGCGGTCGTATTGAACGACTTCGCTGCTGCGGGAGACCGGGTGATCTCATTGAGACACTGGGAATCATTCGTATGGGAACTGATGCTTTACTCGCTTTTGCGCGAGGAAGTCCTCATACAAGATGAGGCGTTAGTCCTGAGCGAGAAATTCGCAAGGGCATTTAGCCCCCGTCCTAGAGGCAGAATCCTTGATGAACTGTTCGACATTGGGTCACTGGTCGTCCTTAAGTACCCGAGAGAAGCATACCCAGACCCTGATCTCCAAGAGCGTTCGGTGAAGTTCCCGATGGAGGCTAGGTCTCAATATATCCAACGACATACGACGAGGGGAGCGAAGCTATTCTCACCAACTCAGGATCAGCTTCAGATCTGCGGCCACTTAGATCGAATCCTAAAGGACAGGCCGAGTGCGCACCGAGAAACGGGCGAACACTCGACCATTAACGTTTTCGATGTCTTTTCAGAGAGGATGGTCAAGGTGCTCTCGGATCGTCGGTATCGGTCTTGGCTACTAGCCGCATTTCCTGGCACAACGGAAAGAATGCTTTGTGAATTCGCGACCTATGCTGCTGAACCGGACGAAGCGATAAGGAGAATTTTCGAGAAATGCAAAACCGCAAGGCCTGATCCGCAAGGGCGCTTTACACGATCCATTGCATATCAGGTTGCCGAAACGTATGGCAAGCGCCAAGCACGGGCGATGCAAGCCGTCATCCAAACCGTGTTTGCATACGTTTTTGACCAACGTGAGCGCGCCATTGGCCGATACAGTTCCGTTCTCAGGGAGATGCTGCTATTATCCGGTGATTCCGCAGATGAAAATGATACTCTACCCATCATCACGATAGACGCAGAGGTACGGATTCCCCTGTATTTGCCGAGAGTGCAGCCTGGGTTTTCCGCGATAATCCGAGAAATTCGCGAAGGGAATGAAGGGAAGAGACTACGAGCTGCCGTTCGCCTTCGCGACACACGAGCGTTTGAGGAGCAATGTGATGCCTGGAAAGCTGTTGCTGCTTTGTTGGCCAGGAAGGCCGTTCCTTCAAAGCCTTGTAAGGTCGTCGGAATACTGGCGTCGATACCTTACACGAAGATGTTAATGACGGCGTTTATCGTTGAGACGGCCTATTGGCTTGGAAACCCGCCGTTGACACCAGAGTTTTGGAAGTGCTTTGCCGGAAAGAGAGCCATTGCGCTCGGTATCAGCATTGCCGGCGATTTCTATCGGCGAATAACAGCCCACTGGTATGAGCGTCAGGAGTTGCGATCAATGCTTGAAGATGCCGTGAATTTTCGGTGCACCGATCTCACCGCGTAACATCGAGCCAAATGCCGCAGAGTAAGTAATGCTGTTTTCGCCTTAGCAAATCCCTGGATATTCGGGGAAGGGGCCACGCAATCGCCAATTTCGAAGATTTCGGCATGGGCAGCGGGCGTTGTTCTCGGCAATTGGTCAATCCCCAATGCATAATTATTAGCGGTAAGTCGCCTACTGTTTATCGACGAATCCGCCAGGGCAATCCGAAGTTCCGACTGCGTGGCGGGTCATCCGGAAACTATGTTGAGTGGGGATTTCGTGAGACAAAATGACCGCCGAGTTTGGCCGGCCCGCCTCGAAGTGGCCCAAAGGGTGGTAGAGTATTGCCAGGGGGCCACTAAAGGCTGTGCCGCCCTGAAAAACCCGCAAACCATTAAAAATAATTAAAAAAACTCTTGACAAGGGCCAAAGAGGGCCATATAGTCGGTGGGCAGAAGTGGAAAGAAATAGAAAATTCTGGCGATCAGCGGGCGTTTTGGGGCAAGTAGGGGCTTTGGGACAGTCCTATGTTCCGTGGGAATAATCCAGCGACGGTGGACGATAAGGGTCGGCTTAAGATCCCGACGGCCTTCAAGGCGCTTCTCGATGAGAAGTATGGCCAGGACTTCTTTGTGACCAGTCTCGATGGACAGTCGGCGCGCATCTATCCGTTTCCGGTTTGGCGCGAGATTGAAGAGAAGCTAGCTGCCTTGCCTTCGATGAACAAGGCCAAGAAACACTTTTTGGATCGGACGAACTTCTGGGGGCAAGCGGCGCGGGCTGACGCACAGGGGCGGGTGCTGATTCCGGCGCAGTTGCGCGAGTCGGCCGCGATGCACGGGGAAGTGGCCGTGCTCGGGTATTTGAATTACCTGGAAGTTTGGAACAAGGAGCGCTACCGCGAGCACCTGGACCGCGAGCCGCTCACTGAAGAGGACCTCCAGAACCTGAGCAACTTGGGAATCTGACGCTTTGGGAATTGGGTTTGACCAACGGTGATGGATGACGAGCAAAGAGGGAACACAAAAATCCCGGGCGCGGCCGAGACTTCGCGCCCTCTCCATGTTCCAGTGCTCGTGCGTGAAACCCTTGATTTTCTCAACGTCCGGCCAGAAGGAATCTACATCGATGCGACCCTGGGGGCCGGTGGGCACGCGGAAGAGATCTTGAAACGCCTGGGAAGGGGCAGGCTTTTGGGCCTGGATCGAGACCCCCAGGCTCTCGAAGCGGCCCGCGATAGGCTGGCGGGCTTTGGCGAGAAGCTGATTATGCAGCACGGAAATTTCGCACAAATCGACACGTTGCACGCCGCCAGCGGGTTGCCGCCGGCGGATGGAGTTGTGGCCGACCTCGGTTTGAGCTCGATGCAGCTTGACGACGCCTCGCGCGGATTCAGTTTCAATCTGCCGGGTCCTCTCGACATGCGAATGGATCCCAACTCCGAAACGACCGCCGCCGACCTCGTAAACCACGCGAGTGAGCGGGACCTGGCAGATATTTTTTTCAAGTTGGGGGAAGAGCGCCACTCGCGCCGAATTGCGCGAGCCATTGTGAAGGCCCGTCCGTATCGAATAACCACCGAACTGGCGCAGGTGGTGACGCGAGCGATCCCCTCCCGGGCGGGCCTCCACCAAATTCATCCGGCGACGCGCAGCTTTATGGCGCTCCGCCTGGCGGTGAACGCTGAACTGGAAAATCTCGAACAGTTTCTCGACAGGGTCCTGATGGTCCTCCGGCCTGGGGGGCGGGTTGTGGTCCTGAGTTTTCACTCGCTGGAAGACCGCCGGGTTAAGCAGGCCTTCCGGCGCTGGCAGGGCGAGGGCCGGGCGAACATATTGACGCGCAAAGTGGTTCGTCCGGGGGAAGAAGAAGTGCAAATCAATCCGCGCGCACGCAGCGCCAAGTTGCGGGCGGCGGAGAAGAGCAGGGATTAGGGGTTCGGGATTAGGGGTCAGCGAGGATTCCTAACCCCTAATCCCTAACCCCTAATCCCGGTACTTAAATGGCCACAGCGGCAATCACATTACCGAAGACCAGACGGCGTCCGAGAAACGTCCCGGCCGCGGGCCGGGCGAATTTCCCGGAATTCTACTTTGTGAAGCACATCGACAATTCCCGCTTGGTGCGGGAAGTTGACGTGGAGCGTCGCCGTGAATGTTTCAGTCTCCTGGGATTGGGCGTACTGGTTTTTCTTTTTGTGCTCCTGTTCGCATGGCAGCATTTCCAGTGCGTGCGGTACGGTTATCAGATGGAACAACTCAAGGCCGAATACGCGACCCTGGAAGAGCAGAATCATCAGTTCCGGCTGGAGCAGGCGGCGCTCGCCGATCCTGAAAGGATCGACACGCTGGCGCGGACCCGGCTCGGGATGGTCTCGCCCAGCCCGCAACAGGTGATTCAGGTGGGCGAGCCTGAGCCGTCGGCGGCCGCCTTGGAAAGCCCGGAGCTGGCACGCAACTTCTCCGTGGGTGGCGGAGATACTTTACACGAGCCATAGCTACGATGGGCCGACGCAAGCCTGATTCTCGCACGGCGAAGCCCGATCGGTCTCGTCCGTCGGCTGACGGACGGCGACAAATGGTCGGCGTGGTTTGTTTCCTCTGGTTTGGCTGTGTTGCCGCCCGCCTTTACTATTTTCAAGTCATCCAGTACGTGGAGCTTCTGGCGCGCGCCCAGCGCCAGCAGCAGCGCACCGTTGAGGTGGCGCCCCAGCGCGGCGCCATCTATGACCGGCAGATGAATCCTCTGGCGATGAGCCTGGGAGTGGATTCGGTCTTCGCGGTGCCGAGCGAGCTTACGGAGCCTCAGATGGTGGCTTCCCTACTCGCGCCGGTCCTGGGGGTGGATGCGGACGAACTCCGCGACCGCTTCCAGACGATGCATTCCTTCTGCTGGGTCAAGCGCCGCGTCATATCGGAAGAAGCCACGCGCGTGCGGGATTTGAATCTGAAGGGTGTCTATTTTCAGCGCGAGACCAAGCGCTTCTACCCCAAAGGGGAATTGGCCGCGCAAGCGATTGGTTACGTAGGCTTGGATGACCGGGGCCTGGGCGGGATCGAGTACGCCCTGGACGACGAGATCAAAGGCAAACCCGGCCGCGTGCTGCTGGCCTCTGACGCGCGCCGCCGTACTTTTCACAGCAGCGAGTGGGCGGGAATCCCCGGCAAGAACGTGCTGCTGACGCTTGACGAGAAGATCCAGTATATCGCGGAAAAAGCCCTGGCGGAGGAAGTGGCGAGTGCGCAGGCCGCGGGCGGTGTGGCGATTGTGCAGAATCCCAACACGGGCGAGATTCTGGCCTTGGCCAATCAGCCCACCTTCAATCCCAATGATTTTGGCGCCAGTTCCGCCGCGGCACAACTGGATCGCGCCGTGGGGTGGATTTACGAGCCGGGCTCGACTTTCAAGCTCGTGACGCTGTCGGCGGCGCTGGAAGAGAACCTGACCAATCCCCAGGAGGTCATCAACTGCCAGAACGGCAGCATGGTACTGGCGGGGCATACCATTCATGACCACAAGCCCTATGGCGATCTCAGTGTCACCGAGGTGATGGCGAATTCCAGCGATGTGGGCGCCATCAAGCTGGGCCTGCGGCTGGGGGATGAGCGATTCTATCGTTACATCCAAGCCTTTGGCTTCGGGGCGAAAACCGACCTGGAATTGCCCGGTGAAGAACGCGGTTTGCTGAAGCCTCCCAACCGCTGGTCGGGAATTTCCATCGGCGAAATTTCCATGGGGCAGGAAATCGGCGTGACGCCCCTCCAGATGGTTGCCGTGTTTTCGGCGATCGCCAATGGCGGAATTCTGTTTCAGCCTCGCATCGTCCACGATGTTTTTCTCGGCGCCCGCCACGACGCCTTGGCGCCGGCCACCGGGCGTCGCGTTATCAGCGTGCGCACGGCAGAGATAATGCGCCAGATTCTTACCGCGGTGGTTGACCACGGCACCGGCAAGCCCGCGCAATTGGGTGGATATACATCCGCCGGCAAGACCGGCACCGCGCAGAAGATTGATGCCAGCGGCGCGTATTCAAAATCGCACTATGTAGGTTCTTTTATCGGCTTTGCTCCCGCCACACGGCCGGCGGTGACTATTCTGGTGGTCATCGATTCGCCGGTGGGAGCTTACTACGGGACAGATGTGGCAGCTCCGGTATTCCGATCCATCGCAGAGCAGACTCTTGGTTACTTGAACGTTCCTCAGGATAATCCCTCCCGGTGGCCTCAGGTCATAACCCCCAAACCCACGAAGGCTCCCGACCAGAAACAGGAGGACTTCATGGGATTCCTTCCTTCGGATCGAGAATCCTTCGGAGCTGCCACATCACCTGTTCGGCCGGCATCTTTTTCCAACCGACTTTCGCCTGACGTACCCGCTCAACCGGGCCCCCCTAACGGGGGCGTTGCTTCCAGCACGGTGGTCTTGGGCGATGGCCCCCTGGTGACCGTTCCGGATTTTTCCGGGTGGGGGGCGCGCCGCGTGGCCGAGGAGTGTGAAAAACTGGGCCTCGACCTCAATGTTGTGGGGAGTGGCCTGGCGGTGGAACAAAACCCTGTTGCGGGCTTCAAGGTACCGTCCGGCACCCGCATTTGGGTGCGCATGGCAAGGTGATCAGGTCATTGAATCATTTGTTCATTGAGCCATTGGATCATTGGTCATTTGGGAGTTGGAAGATTTCAATGGGGCCAGCAGATTTTCAATGAATCAATGCTCCGATGATCCAATGATTCAATTCTTTGAGCCAAAATGAAGCTTGGCGAACTACTCCGGGAGTTGCCGGTTCTGTACACGGGTGCAGACGCATCGTCGGAGGTTTCTTCTCTGGCTTACAACTCCCGTGAAGTGGGCACGGGAACACTCTTCTTTGCCATTCAAGGTGAGAAGGCCGACGGCCACGCTTACATCCCCCAAGCGCTGGAGCGGGGCGCCGTGGCGGTGGTCAGTGAGCGTGCCGCGCCACCCGAACTGGCCGCGCATTGGATCCAAGTTGCGGTCATTCGCCGGGCCTTGGCGGAGGCGGGCCGCATCATCTTGGGCCATCCGGACCAGCGCCTCCAACTCATCGGAATCACCGGCACCAACGGCAAGACCACCACGACCTATTTGGTAGAGAGCGTTCTGGGCGCGGCGGGGATTTTAAGTGGTGTTTTTGGCACGATTGAATACCGCATGGGCGGCAAAAGCAAGGTTGCCACCAACACTACGCCGGAGTCGCTCGATTTGCTGTCTTACTTTGCGGAACTGGTGAAAGCGGGAGGCAAGGCGGCGGTGATGGAAGTTTCCTCCCATTCGCTTGCCCAGGAGCGCGTCTGGGGATTTCATTTCGCCGTCGCCGTGTTCACCAACCTGACCCAGGACCATTTGGATTATCACAAGGATTTTGAGCACTACTTCCAGGCCAAGCGCCGCCTTTTTGAGGGGCTGGGCGCACCGCCTCCCGATTGGGCAGTGATCAATGCCGATGATCCGTGGGGCGCGCGCCTCGTGGAATTGCCGTATCCAAACCGTCTCACTTATGGCCTGAACGGCGGCGCACAAGTGACGCCCAGGCAAGTCGCGTCTAGTCCAAAGGGAACGGAAGCGGTCATCGCGACCCCGGCGGGGAAGCTGCAAATCGTCTCTCCGCTGTTGGGGCGCGCCAATCTGGCGAACATTCTTGCCGCAGTTGCCACGGGGGTGGCCATGGGAATTGCCAGCACCAAGATTGAGGAAGGCATCGCCAATCTTCAGGCGGTGCCGGGACGCTTCGAGCAGATCGACGAGGGCCAACCGTTTCTGGTGATGGTGGATTATGCCCACACAGATGACGCTCTGAAAAACGTTCTGAAGACCGCGCGCGAGATCACCCGCGACCGCTTGATTGTTCTTTTCGGTTGCGGCGGCGAACGCGACCGGACCAAGCGCCCGCGCATGGGCGAGGCCGCCGGCGCGCTGGCGGATTTCGTGGTGCTGACTTCTGACAATCCCCGCAGCGAAGACCCGCTGCTGATTATGGCGGATGCCCTCGTGGGATTGCAGCGTACCGGCACGCCTTACATTGCGGAAGTCGATCGCAGCATGGCGATCCGCAAAGCGCTGGAAGAGGCGCGCGAGGGCGATGTGGTGGTCCTGGCGGGCAAGGGTCACGAGACCTATCAAATTCTCAAAGACGGGAAGATTGCATTCGACGACCGCGATGTGGCCCGCAAGGTCCTGGCGGAGATGGGGTACAGCAAGTAATTGATGATTGACGATTGTCGATTACCGATTGAAGAGACAGAAACTAGAAGTTAGGAGTTAGAAGTTAGAAGCTCGAGGGAATTCCTTCTCGCTTCTAGCTTCTCACTTCTGCTTCTTCAATCGTCAATCAACAATCGGCAATTGCAAATCGGCAATCGACAATGCATTTAACCATGGGGGAGGTGGCGGGCTTTTTAGGAACATCCGCGGGCGCAGCGGATCGCCGCGTTGTAGGATACTCCATTGATTCGCGTTCGCTCGCGCCGGCCCAACTTTTCTTTGCTATTCGCGGACCGCGATTTGACGGGCACCAGTTTGTGGGGCAGGTGCTGGAACGCGGCGCTACCGGAGCGGTGGTGGAGGATGCCTTTTACTCGAGCGCTCCTGTGGAATGGCGGCCAGTCTTGCTGGCGGTTCCGGACACACTTTTTTCTTTACAAATTCTGGCCCACGGGGTGCGTCGAAAGTGGGATAAGGGCCTACTAGCGATTACTGGCAGCACCGGGAAGAGCACCACGAAGGAGATGATCGCGGCCATCCTCAGCCGACAATTTGTCGTTTGGCGCTCTCCGGGCAACTTGAATAATGACTTTGGACTGCCCTTGGCGCTGCTGGGGCTGGAGCCTGAGCATGATTTGGCGGTGATGGAATTGGGCATGTCCGCCGCCGGTGAAATTGCCCGACTTTCGCGCCTAGCCGAGCCTCAGGTCGGCGTGGTCACCAACGTCGCTCCCGCGCACTTGCAGTTTTTTGATTCTGTGGACGCCATTGCGCTGGCCAAACGCGAGTTGATTGATTATCTCGCTACGAGGGGCCCGGGCGCTGTGGCCGTTTTGAATGAAGATGATGACCGCGTGTGCAGGTTTACTGAGGGCTTTCCCGGGCGCGTTATTACATTTGGTTTCTCGGACAAAGCGGCCTTCCGTGCCACGGACATAAAGCCCGGATTTGGAATCGGCAGCGCCTTTCGCGTGATCTCGCCGGATTGGGAGGCGGAGTTCACGTTGCCTTTGCCGGGCCGGTACAATATTCAAAACGCCTTGACGGCAATTGCGGCGGCAAGCGTCTATGCCATTCCGCCGGACGAAATGTCCCAGGCGCTGGCGCAGTTTCAAAACTTACACCAGCGGAGTGAAATTCTTACACTC
>JBEKAD010000010.1:0-20488 GCA_050018435.1 Terriglobia bacterium | reverse complement strand
AGAGGGCGGGGGGCCTATCTACCCGACAGGCTCGGGAGTTCCCTCCCGGCCTCAGCGCAGATCGGCCTCCGCCGCCGGACACCGCTAACTCCAGGTACTGTTGTACACCCGAAATCAACGGCCAAACTAAGATACAAGCGCAGACGTACGCGTTCTTTGCGTTCGTCTGCGGCTCTTCGTCCGTCCATGGGATTTTATTTTTAGATGTTAATATCATGGTCAATGTTGCCATGTTAAGAACCGCGGAGTAGTGCTGAAAGGCGCACATCTCCGCGCTACCCGTTCCCCCAACCCGAGGGCTGACTCCTCTTCATGACATTTGTGGTTTTGGCTACGGAAGAGCCGCGGACCCCAAAGGCGGGGGTGCGCGCTACCCGAACAAATTCGCGGGTGGCGCCCCGACGAGTCGGGGCGCCGCATGAACACGGGCAACATCTCTCTCACCGCGTCCCATCCGTGGCCGGTTCTGGCTTCCGTAGCACAGGCACTTTTGCCTGTGTTCCACGCATGAATGCATCAACCCTAGCCACAGGCAGGAGTGCCTGTGCTACCCGCGAATGCGAAGAGGACATTTCCGCTCATTGGGAAAATTGGAGCTATGGGAAAATTGGAGCTATAGACATGGCAGCAGGGGGGCGGTAGACTGATTTGGACCGTGGAAAGTGAAGGAAGGGAACATCATGGCCATCACTTTGAACCTGCCACCCTAGGTGGAAGCGAGTTTGGCAGCCCAGGCGCGAGCACTCGGCTTGCAACTCAATTCCTATGTCCAAACCTTGCTCGAACAGCAGTCTGGCATAAGGCGTGCGGAGCAAACCCTAAACCTGGAGCAATTTGAGGCCGAACTCGATGCCCTCGCCCAAGGCTCCGATAAACTCCCGTACCTGCCGCCTGCGGCTCTGACCCGTGAGAGCTTCTACCAGGACCACGATTAATGCCCGGCTTAATGTACTTGGCGGATACAAACATCCTGTTGCGCCTCATCAAATCGCCTCCTTCTATAAACGGATTCTGATTCCCGTCGAGGTTCAGGGAGCAAAGCCGATGACCAAACCCCTAGCGTGACACACTACCCCCTATCGGCTATCGGCAGTGTCAAGTGAGAAGATGAATCAATTTGCTGACTTCGAAGATCGCAAATCATCGCAAATCTCAAATGGCCCGATGACCCGATGGCCCGATGATCCCATCCCCGACGATTCGCTGAATTGCAATTTCCCCGACCCCCGACTAGCACGTAGCCACTGTCAGCGCCTTCTTGACTGAAGGTGGTCATGGGCAAGGGCGACGGTCAATCAGCGTACGATTGACCGCGGCCCGCTAACGTGCGGTCGGACTGCCATGGAGCTCCAGCACGGTCACCGAGTGTGCCGGGAAGCTGTACGAAAACGCCGCCTGCCCCACATTCAGTTCCCGGTGGGAGATATTCACGTTGTCAGCGCTCCCATAAGGATTGAACGCGTCCCAACTCTTGCCGTTCAGTTCGTAGACCTGCGCCTGCGTGCCCGTGGGTTGCCAGTTCTTGAGATGAATCTCGGCGGAAACCGCCTCATTCTGCGCAGGGTTGACCACCGCGAGGTAAACCGTGTGCCCATCCGGCCCCCGAGTGGCGACGGCATCCAGAGCAGGAAGTTGCGGGTTAAAAGCTACCGACGGGACGTTTGTCTCCGTCTTCAAAACTTCGCTGCCGATGTGGTTGGCATAAAGAACGTAGGTGAAATAAGGTGGCGTCAATTTAATGGCCACAGGGTTCACTTCCACGATGCCCTGGACGTTGATGAGCGAGCATGGCTCAGCAAGAAAAATCGTTTGGGAATGGCGCAGAAGCGTGTTGAAAACACTGGCGAAATAAAGCGCATTGGCAAGATGGTAATCGGGGTCCTTGGTCTCCGGCAGCCACCAGGAGTTGAACTCGGTTATGGCAAAGAAAGGATCAGAGGGCAAAAGGCCGCCCGGAGCGTCGATGTTCGCCTCGAGTTTGCTCTTGAACTGCCCCGGCTCCGCGACGACGCCTTGATAGAAGCTGTTTTGATCGCAGATCACTTCGCCCTTACGCGGAGGGCCGGTATAGATGGACACGGCGAGCAATTTCACGGGCGCCGACTGGAGCAGCTCCCGCACCCATTGCGGCCTTCCCACGGACGACGCCATCACCCGGATGGAGGGGTCCATTTTCTTCATGGCTTTTTCAAATTCCCGGAAGCGGCTGGCATAGTCACTCAGTTTCGTATCGCCGGTATATTGCCCACTACAGAAGGCGGGAGCTTCATTGCCCACGGCCCAGAGGTTGATGCCGTAAGGCTGGGGATGTCCGTTTTGAGCTCGCAGCCGCCCCATCGGGGTGCTGGCGGAACCATTGGCGTACTGCACCCATTGCGCGGCGTCCTGGGCCGTACCGGAGATGTAATTGGTGGTGATATGGCCGTCGTATCCCAGGATCCGGGCGAGTTCCATGTACTCATCCGTTCCGAAGTCGTTCGAATTCCACTCATGCCATACGCTCGACCACACGGTGGGCCGCTTATCGCGCGGGCCGATGCCACCTCTCCAGTTGTAGTAATCCGCGTAGCAGCCTCCCGGGTAACGCAGCACCGAGATGTGCAGCGGGCGCAAGGCCTCAATCACGTCGTGCCGCAGACCCTCAACGTTATCGGCCGGCAGGAGCGAGGCGGAATCCATCCAAAAGCTCCCACGGCCCACAAAGCCAATGCGCACTCGGCCCTGCGCGGTAGCCTCCGGCGCAGTGAACTCAGCCGTGTGCTTCTCCCAGCGGTCGTTCGAGACATCAAAGTCCTTGTGCAGATATAACGGCCCACCCAACTTGTCGATTTCAACGAAACCCTTTCCTGTCCCGTGTTTCCTCAAGTACACGTAAAAGGCATAACTTCGACCCTTGGCAAACCGTAGCCCGACTTGGTAAACGCTGGCGTGATCTGAGCCCGAGCCAGTGAGCTCGATGGCTTGGGAAGCCCCGCCGCCGTAATAAATGCGACGGGTCGATGGAGTAGCGGTCATTCACCCCGCGGCCGTTCCGCAGCTCCCAGTAACGGTCCTGCACCCGCTCTTCCGGTACCCATTCCGAGGAGACGCCGTTGCCGTCCAGATCACCCTCATCGAACTTTCGGTCGCGCAAGAGCTCCGCCAGCAGACCGTCATCAATCGTGTTGTGCTCGTGCTCGATGAACTGCCCGAAAAGATAGCGCGGCACCGTACCGGCGACTTGGCTTACATTCACTTCGATGGCGCCTGCCAGTGCCGGGCCCTGTGCGGCGCGGTTCGCTTGGGTTCCCAACACCGCAAAATACACAACGGCCAGTGAGACGCACAGAAACGGCAGGCCAACATTTCGAGAAATGCTCCTTCGTGTTCCCACAGGAGGCCCTCCTTCCTTGTGAATTCTCAGGCTGAGAGCATACACGCCTGATTGCAGGTTCACAAACTTCTATTGTGCTGATATAATTCTTGATGTATCGTTCTCGGCGCACGACTCTGCGCGAGTTGTGATCATTGCGAGTCGGTGCTTTGCGTTCAGGTTAGAGCAAAGAAGCCGTGGCAGAAATTGTAAAAGGACTCTTAACAAAAATTTTTGCCCACCTTCAAACCTCTGAGCGGCAAATGCGCATCTTAGCGTGCGGTGGTTTGAAAGCACGCACCTTTCTGTGGACTTCAGCGAACCGGAAGCTCAACGAGAAGTGCGATCCGATTTCATCAAGCGCTGTTTTTAAAGGTTGCAACCGAGAGTCAGTCGAGCCCGCTGGCCGAGATTCGGAGTGGGAGAGGCGCCGAGAAGAAAGCACTCAACGCCAAGGCTCGTACCCTCCCCCGGCTGAGGAGTTCGCCGCGGGAAGAAACTTGCTTAGGAAAGGGACACGTGAAGTGAGGCCAATTTACACGTTCCTGCTCGTTGCCTTTTTGATGGCACAATTCGGGATGGCACAAGCCACTCCCGACCAAAAACCCGCCACGCCGGAAAAGACGGCTAGCTCCAGTGACAGTTCTAATTCTCCCGGGCCCACGGCCTTTGTGCAGGCCGAGGGCAATGGTTTTAACATGGGAGATGTGGTCACTTACGACTTCGATTTCGGGTACAGGTTCAACGCGCATGTCTCTGCCGATATCGGCCTGCCGCTCTATACGGTTCGCACCCCGTTCTCCATCGTCGCCTCCCGGGATTGGCGGTACACCACGATCATTGGGGCGCCGTACATCGACATCCGCTATGACACCAGGCACAACGGCACGAACATCACCTCCATCCTGACGGGTGCGGGCGGCTTCAATATGGTCAAGACGTATTCCAACGGCCGGATGACGGTGGACTGGTTCAACCACTTTGATCGCAACTACCAGATTTTGAACTATGATGTCCGGTTCACGCCCTTTCTGAATTTCGGCGCCGGGACCGGGACCGTCGACCGGCAGGTCATGCCCCGGCCTTATGAACTCGCCCGCCCTTATGAAACCCTGGGCTACATCGGGAATGGGGAAATCGGCGGGGCATTTACGATCAAGAAAGTTTACAGGTTGGAAGGCTCCGCATACGGCCTCGCCCCGGTGGGACCGCAGAAGGTCTATAGCCGGATTGTGTCGCCGGATTCACTCCTCGGCGGCGATGGGCACCACAACCGTTATTGGGATGAATTCTTCGAAACCGGCGGCGAGTTGGTCAACACGTTAGGTGGGGGGCCATCGAGAATCACCCGTGACAATGGCTATGGCGTGTATCTTGAGGTCAACCGGTTCAAGAACATCACCGTTCAGCTCGGGTATACGATGAGCGTCCACTACGATTATGGTTCCGCTTTCATCATGTTGCGCTATAACTTCACGGGCATTTTGCGGAACTTGACGACCGGCGAGTAGCTGACCCATCGCCCAAGGATGCACAGAATCAAGAAAATGATTCCGGCGGTCGCCCGTCGCAAAACTGCTATCCAACCAACCGAGCGACCCCGAAGTAACGACAAGAGGACCTTTGAAAACTGAGAGCCGGTTCAGATCATCTCTCCTTTCTTTCGTGGTTGGAATTTGCTTGGTGCATTCCAGCCCCGGGTGGGCTGGCAACCCTGCCTCCCCCGATAAGACTTTTGTCCCGTCCGCTGTCCGTTCCTACGTGCTGCCGCTGAGTTTCGAGGCAAATCAGGGGCAAGTGGATCAGCAAGTCAAATACTTAGCTCGGGGACAGGGTTACACGCTGTTCCTGACCCCCGGCGCCGCAGTGCTCGGCCTGCGAAGCGAGGGCGCTGGAAATCCCACCGAATGGCTACGCCTTGTCCTGCAAGGGGCCGCCAGCGCGCCGGCCATCACCGGGGAAGAACAACTTCCCGGGCAGAGCCATTATTTTGTGGGGAACAATCCAGCGCAGTGGCGGACGAATATCCCTACTTTTTCCCGCGTCCGCTACCAGCAAGTGTATCCCGGCGTGGATTTGATTTATTACGGCCGGCAAGGGCGGCTGGAAAATGATCTCGAGGTAACCGCCGGAACCAACCCTAAGGTGATTTCCTGGCGACTGGAAGGGGCGGAACGAATTCGCGTCGACTCGAGTGGGGACTTGGTCCTGACCTTGGGTGGAAGTGAAGTGCGCTTACAACAGCCGCGGGCATATCAACTGGACGGTCAGCAACAGCGGGAAATCCCCATCTGCTATCGGGTTCATGGCCAGAAAGTCAGCTTCGCGCTGGGGAAGTACAATCGGCGTCAGAAATTGGTCATTGACCCTGTCCTTACTTACTCCACTTACTTGGGGGGCAGCGGTGGCGATATCGCCTACGGCGTTGCCGTCAACTCTGCGGGTGACGCCTACGTGACGGGCGTCACGGCTTCCACCAACTTCCCCGTGACCTCAACGAGCTATCAGCCGACCTACGCGGGGGACGGCGACGTTTTTGTCACTAAATTCAACTCCACCGGCACCGGGGTCTTGTTTTCAACCTACCTCGGGGGCACGGGGGTCGATGCACCCTCACAGATCCTTCTTGACGCCGCCGGGGACATCTTCCTCGTGGGAAGCACGACATCGAACAACTTCCCCACCACCTCCGGGGTATTTCAACAGACTTTCGGCGGCAAGCAAAACGCTTTCTTGACCGAGATGAAACCGGACGGTTCCGCTTTAATTTACTCCACTTACATCGGTGGTACGGGGATCGACTTTGGGACAGCCTTGGCGCTCGATTCGTCAGGCAACGCCTACGTAGCCGGGTCCACACAATCAACGGACTTTCCTACCAAGAATCCTCTTCAGCTCGGCAATGATGGTCTTTCTGACGCATTCGTAACGGAGGTCAGCTCCACCGGGGCGTTAAAGTATTCCACCTACCTTGGCGGTTCGTTATCTGATTATGGCACCGGCATCGCGGTAGACAAAACCGGGAATGTGTACATCTGTGGCTACACCTACTCATCTGATTTCCCCACCCAGAACGCGTATCAAAGCTCGCAGGGTGGAGGGTCCGATATTTTCATTACAAAATTTACGCCAGGCTCCAGCGCCTTGCTGTTCTCCACTTATCTGGGCGGCTCATCCAGCGACCGAGCTTTTGCCATGATCGTGGATTCTAGCGGAAATATATACTTGACGGGCGACACACAGTCCACAAATTTCCCTGTAACGGCCACTGCCTATCAGGCTACGCTTCTGGGCACGGCAAATGCCTTTGTTACGAAGGTTGCCCCCGGCGCGTCCACCTTGGTTTTTTCCACACTTTTCGGGGGCAGCGGAACTGACCAAGCAACCGCAATGGCATTGGACTCCGCGGGGAATATCTACATCACGGGCTTTACGCAGTCTGGCAATTTTCCCCTGCTGGATTCTTTTCAGAATGTCCTGGGCTTATCAGGGGCCGGGAACTGCGGGTCAACAAACCTTGTTAATGTGCCGACCAATTATCTCTGCGCAGACGCCTTCGTAGCTAAATTCGGACCCTCGGGAATCCCTATATACTCTTCGTTCCTCGGGGGAAGCGGCACGGATTCCGGCCAAGGCATTGCGGTTGACTCCTCGGGCGCGGCATACGTGGCAGGCGGAACCACCTCGCCGAACTTTCCCACCACCGCCGGGGCGTATCAGTGGTCTTACCAAGGATCGAGCACCTACAGCAATACCTTCCTTACCAAGATCAGTCCCCAGGACGCTGCTTCCGTGGCGCTAACTCCCCAGCAGATTAACTTTGGGAATCAGCCGCTCCTGAGTACCAGCAATCCGGTCACAGTCACGCTGACCAATGAGGGTAGCGCCGCGTTGAGTATCACCAGCATCACCGCCGGTGGGGACTTCCACCAGACCAACACCTGCGGAACTTTCCTATCTGGGGGGGGAGCCACCTGCACCATCCAGATTACTTATACGCCAACGTCGGTGGGTCTTCAGTTCGACCAAATCACCGTTACCGACAGTGCCGGTGGGCAGCAGGCCATTGCGGTCTCGGGAAACGGCGTCCTTACGGGAGGGTCATTGCTCCTCTCCCCTACTCAGATGACGTTTGCAGCGCAAACCATCAACACCACCAGCCCGAGCCAGACAGCTCTTCTAATTAATAACGGCAATCAAGCGGTCACCATTACCAACATCACCGCCTCGGGCGGTTTCGGACAGACCAATACCTGTGGAACCAACTTTCCCACCATCCCGGCGGCGTTGAACGTGGGCCAAGCTTGCACCATCACTGTCAGCTTTACTCCCACCACCACGGGGAGTGACACCGGCAATGTCCAAGTCACGTCGAACGCAGTGAACGGGACTACGTCCCTTCAACTGTCGGGCACGGGGACCCCGGTGTTCACGCTTTCCTCCAACGCGCGATCGAATGTCACTACCATCGGCTCCAAGACCGCAACTTTTACCATCTCGGCTGCGGCCCCCAGTACGTTCCTGAGTTCCATCGCCCTGTCTTGCAGCAGTGGCGCCACTTGTACCTTCAGTCCGGCTGGAATTTCAGCCGGACAATCGAGCACGCTTACTGTTACGGGCCTTACGTCAACCACTGCGAATCCTTTGAACTTGACGGTCACCGGCACCAGCAGTGGGCAGACCGCCGCTCTTTCGTTGACGGTCTTTTTTGCCGACTACTCGCTAACCGCTACGCCGTCGGGCACCACCGTGACGGCGGGGAACAATGCCACTTATACGATCACCCTTACCCCCACGAATGGATTCAACCAAGTCGTGCTCTTGAGTTGTGGCACTCTCCCTCAGGACACAACATGTTATTGGAATCCCCCTGCCGTGACCATGACGGGGACGGGAACAGCGACCAGTACGCTGACGATTACGACGACGGCCCAATCGGGGCTCTTCCGCCTGCCGCCTCGAAGTATTCCTCCCGGATTGGGGCGGTGGATTCTCCTCTTAGCCCTGCTGACATTGTTGGGCGCGATGGTCACAGGCTTCAGCAGGTCCGGGGCATGGATGCGCCCCCGCTTAAGGTTGGTGGTTCTGTTGGTCGCGATCGTTTTGGTTGCCTGGGGCGTGGGATGCGAGAACTACGTGAATCCGATCAATATCAATCCCGTGGTGAATGGGACACCCTCTGGCACCGTTACTATTGTGCTTACTGGTACCCTGGGAAACAACAGCGGCGTTACGCGGACAACCACGGTGAACCTATCGGTTCTACCGACTACCTAGCGTCAACCCTTGCTGGCCCTCGTCATGCCGGGGTAGGGTGTTCGACGAGTTGATGAAACAGATACAGAATCTCAGAATCTGGATTATTTCCGAGGAGGATCGTCGTGAGTGGAAGGAGCGGCACTGCCACCTGCGCCCTGGGCGCAAACCAAAGCACGATTAAGAGAGGCCGACGCCTCCCGTATTGCCTGCTGTTGATTGCACTATTGCTCGGCGCGGCCATTCTGCAAAAGGATGGGGGCGCGGGATTCCCCACGGCCAAACCTCGCTCGACCGCCCAATGGGCCCACCTCTACGCGGCGCTGCCGCTGAGTTTCGAGGCGAACCGTGGGCAAACCGACCCGAGCGTGAATTTCCTCTCGCGAGGGAGAGGATTTACTTTGTTCCTGACCGGCCGCGAGGCCGTGCTGACGCTCAAGAACCCGTCGTCCGCCGCCGGCGGGCAGACACCACCGACTTCGGGCGCCGCGCTCCGGCTACAGTTGCTGGGCGCGAATGCCCACGCCGTCGTAACCGGTAGAGACGAGTTGCCGGGAAAAGCCAATTATTTCCTTGGCAACGACCCCAGCAAATGGCACAGGAATGTTCCTACCTACGCAAAGGTCAGGTACGAAAGCGTTTATCCCGGCGTCGACCTGGTTTATTACGGTACCCAGGGGGGAGAATTGGAGTATGACTTTGTCCTCGCGCCTGGCGCCGAGCCCCAAGCTATCGCGCTGGGGATAGAGACGCACGGACATGCCCCGCTCCTGATCAACTCGGAAGGCGACCTCGTCGTCCCGCTCCAAAGCGGTGATGTGCAATTGCACGAGCCCGTGGTTTACCAAACGGCATCGGACAGTTTGCAACGGACCACGGACCATGGACAACGGACCGTCGTTGAAGGTCATTACGTCCTGGACGCGCAAAATCGCGTTCACTTCAAGCTTGGCCCCTATGACCATAACCGGCCGCTGGTCATTGACCCTGTTCTCGCCTACGCCACTTACGTGGGCGGCGGGGGAGGCGACATCGGTTATGCCATTGCGGTTGACTCCTCGCTGGACGCCTACATTGCGGGCGTCACGAACTCTTCCAACTTCCCCATCGTCGGGACACCGGACCAGGGCTCCTATAGAGGAAATGGCGACGCCTTCGTGGCGAAAATCAATTCCGCGGGAACTCAGCTTCTCTATTCCACCTATATCGGCGGCAGCGGATCCGACACCGCCACGGCCCTTGCCGTGAGCGCCGGAAGCGTCTTCATCACCGGTAACACCAACTCTGTGGACTTCCCCACTAAGGCGCCGGTTAGCACGGCGAATCCCTTCCAAATGAATTACGGCGGTGGTAGTACCGACGCCTTCGTCACCCAGCTCGATGCGACCGGCAGCAACCTGGTTTACTCCTCGTATTTGGGCGGCAGCGGCGCCGACTTCGGTCAGGGAATCGCTGTCGATTCCTCTGGCAATGCCTACGTGACCGGCTCGACCCAATCAACGAACTTTCCCATTCTTAATGCCCTGCAATCGATTAACAACGGGTCTGCGGATGCCTTTGTCACCAAGGTGAATTTCACCGGTGAACAGCTTGTCTACTCCACCTACCTGGGAGGCTCGGCAGCCGACGTCGGCCAGAGCATCCAAGTGGATAGCTCCGGAAATGCCTATGTGGCGGGATACACCTTCTCAAGTAACTTTCCTACGGTCGGCGCCCCACAACCCACGATCGGGGGCGGAGCGGATGCCTTTGTTGCCAAGCTCAACCCGGCAGGCTCAGCCCTGGTTTTCTCGACCTTCGTGGGGGGCTCGGGCGATGATCGCGCCTATGGGGTCGCCCTGGACGGGTCCCTGAACGTGTACATTACGGGCTCGACGGTTTCGAGTAATTTTCCCACCACCACCGGCGCCTTTCAGCCCGCGTTGAAAGGCTCTTCCGATGCCTTCGTCTGCAAATTGAACCCCGCCGGGTCCACCCTGCTCTACTCGACCTATCTCGGGGGCAGCGGGGTCGACCAAGGAAGCGCCATCGCCGTAACCTCCGCCGGAGTTGCCTACGTTACGGGCTTCACCGAGTCCAGTGACTTCCCCACGCACAATCCGGTGCAAGCAATTCTGGGACTCAGTAACAACAACTTGTGCGGGACAGCTCCCTGCGCCGATGCTTTCGTCACCCAGCTCAATGCCGCGGGGAACGCCTTGACCTACTCCACTTATCTGGGTGGCAATGGCCCCGACTTCGGCCAAGCCATCGCGCTGGATAGTACCGGCGACCCCTACATCACCGGCAGCACCTCTTCCACGAACTTTCCGGCCGTTTCCCCGCCCAGTTCGACTAGCACCTATGTGCCCCCCTATAAGTCCTCCCTGACCGGGACGGCGGGCAACGCGTTTGTGGCCAAAATCGATTCCGGCAATAACCCCAACATCTCCATCGTGCCGGGCAGCTTGAGCTTCGGCAATGAGACTTTAAGCGTCACCAGTCCCTTGCAGCAGATCACCATCGTCAACCCGAGTACGGTGCCCCTGGTAATTACGCAGATTCAAGTCGGACAAGTAGGCGCGTTCACCACCGTGTTTACGGAGACGGACAATTGCGTGGGCACCATCGCCGGAGGCGGTGGCTACTGCACGATGAACGTGGCCTTTACGCCGGCCACTACCGGTAACGCCACCACTCAAATAACCCTCACCGACAATGCCGGAGGAGTTGCTGGCACCCAGCAGACCATTGCCCTGACGGGAGGCGGGGTGACGGCCGCTTCGGCGGTGACGGTTTCACCCACCAGCCTTTCCTTCTCCAGTCAGAATGTGGGTACCATAAGCCCGCCCCAAAGCGTCACCCTTACCAATACCGGCACGGCCACATTAAATATTACGAAGATCTCGACGGGCACGAGCGGCGACTTCTCCGAGACCGATACCTGCGGCGCCGCGCAAAACACCCTCAGCGTAGGTCGGAGCTGCAACGTGAGCGTGTTCTTCTCCCCCACGGCCAGCGGCACCCGAACGGGCTCTTTGACCATCACTGACAACGCCACCGGCAGTCCGCAGATAGTGGCGCTTACAGGAATAGGCGCCGCCGCCTTCTCACTCAGCTCACCACCACCCACCGTTCAGTACCAAAACCCCGCGCTGATTGGCTCCACGCAGACAACCTTCACGATCGTCGCGAATGGGCCCTCCACTTTCAACGGAGCCATCACCCTGGCCTGCTCCGCGGGCAGCACGTGCGCGTTCGGCGCCAACCCCATTTTTGTTGGCCAGAACACCACGCTCATCATCAGCAACCTCCTGACCTCGATGCCCAATCCTTATGCCTTCCAGGTGACGGGGACCAGCGGTTCGCAGACGACGTCGCTCCAGCTTAACCTCGAGTTCGAGGACTTTACCCTGAATGCTACCCCGTCGAGTTACATTACTGAGGCGGGCCAGCCGGCGCCCTACACCATTATCGTCAATCCCCTGAACGGCTTTAACCAGGAAGTCCAACTGCTATGCTCCACGGGGCTGCCGCCCGCTGCTACCTGCGCCTTTTCCAATTCCACCCCAACTCTCAATGGCACCAGCCCCTCCAGTGTCAGCCTGACCATCAACACGGTGAAGTATGTCGCTCCCACGCATGCTCCGCCTCGCTTCCCCAACGGCAAGCTTCCGCCCTTAATTTTCGGGCTTCTCAGTCTTGCCGGGCTGGCCTCCCTGGCAATGGGCAATAGACGTCGAGCCCGGCACGGATGGCTTGGGTCGGGCTGGCTGGGGGTACGATTGGCGACGCTCAGTCTGATCCTGGCACTCAACTTAGCGCTGGTAGCTTGCCGCCCCTCGACGCTGACCATTTCCGGGACGACCACCGGAAACTACACCATTACGATCAGCGGTACGATGTACTCTAACACCGCGGTCGTGCGAACGACGACTCTGAACTTGTCCGTGACTTCGTCGGTGCCCTAAACCACGCGCGATGGGTTTCTTGCTTCCTCAGAACCGCATCAGTCAACCACGGCAGCCGGGCTCACGCCCGGTTGCCGCATGCGAAGGAAGAGTGCACAGTCCAAGTGCGGTTCGATCTGACCGAAGTCCCAACGCTTTGAACAAGTCCCTCTCTCCTTCACCGTGTCTTTGAGGTGCCTTCCCCATGAAGCCTCGCTTGGCGGAGTTGCTGGTGTGCCCCGAGTGCTCCGCTTCGTTGCAGCTTAAAATCCAAGATCAGAATTGCGGGGAAATTATCACCGGCAGTTTTGTCTGCCCCGCCTGCCGCCAGGAGTTTCCCATCCGGGAGGGCATTCCGCGCTTTGTGCGGAGCGACGTCTACGCAGCGAGTTTCAGCTACGAGTGGAAACGTTGGCAGCGCACGCAATTTGACACCGAATCGCGCCGGCTCTCCGAGTCCACGTTTGTCGTCTCCACCGGAAGACGGCCACGGGAACTTGCGGGCAAGCTCGCGCTCGACGTCGGATGCGGCACGGGTCGTTTCATGGAGCTTCTGGCGCGGGCGGGGGCCGAAACCGTGGGGATGGACCTTAGCCAGGCGGTTGAGGTCGCCGCGCAGAACCTCCGAAGCTTGCCGAACTGCCACTTCCTTCAAGCCGACGCCCTCCGCCCTCCCTTTCGCCCTGGTACGTTCGATTTCGCTTACAGCATTGGCGTGCTCCATCACACACCCAACACCCGGCGCGCATTTTTGCGCACGGCGGAGACACTGAAGCCGCAGGGCGAGGCAGCCATTTGGGTCTACCCCAAGTGGCGTCTGGTTGAGACCTTCCGATACTTTCCGGGGCAGGTGAACGAAGTGCTCGCTCAGGACGTTAACTATCGGATTCCATTAAAATGGCAAAAGCTGGTTTCAAAAGTTGCCCCGGTTCTGGATTGGACGACGGAAGCCTCGAGTCGCTTGCAGCGTTTCTTCACCACTCGCCTACCTAGCCGGTGGCTTTACGCCCTTTGTCACGTGGCCATACCGGTTTATTACTTGTACCGTATTCCGATCTTCTACCCTTTGCGGCTGCTGACGAAAATCGCCATGCATCCCGATCCGGAGTGGCGCGTGCTCGATACTTTTGACTGGTACTCCCCCCGTTACCAGTGGAAACATACTTACCCTGAGGTCCAAAGATGGTTCGAGGAGGCGGGATTTGAAAACTTGACACGACTGCCTCGTCCGGTGGCCTTTCGGGGGAAGAAATCTGCTCTCAAAACAATTCCGTCATCTCACGGGGCGAGCGCTTAAGATCCATGCTAGCGTCAGGCGGAAACAGGGCGGGACGCTTACGGCCAAACATTGACCGAGATTTGGCGATTCTCCGTTGCGCCGCCGGCTCCTGTCCCGCTGCAAGAAATCAAATTGGCCCGCTGCTGCCGACTGCAAACTACCGACTACCTACTCTGTATTGCAATCTCGTAAATTCTTGTTTTTTTAGCAAGATTTTCGTACTATTTGAGGTATTATGAGAATGAGAACGGCGTGATCGTTGTGTTGCGGCTCCGCCGCGTTGTGCTACTATCGGAGTGATCCAACTTGCGAGGGCAGCGAGCAGAGACAACCATGAAAGCAGTTTATCTTACGGGTTTGAGGCAAATGGAACTGCGGCAGGCGCCGACGCCTCGCTTGAGCGGGTCGCACGACGTCTTGCTGCGGATTGACACGCTGGGCGTGTGCGGATCGGACATCCACTACTATACGCAGGGGAGGATCGGACCGCAGATGGCGCCGTTTCCATTAATACTCGGCCATGAGATTGCCGCGACCGTCCTGGAAGTGGGCGTCGAGGTGAAGAGCCTCCATCCTGGCCAGCGGGTAGCCGTTGACCCGCTGGTGGCTTGCGGCGAATGCGACCAGTGCCGCGCCGGACGCAAGCACACCTGCCGCAACCAGAAATTTCTGGGCAATCCCGGACAGTTGCCGGGCGCGCTGGTGGAGTACCTGGTTATGCCCGCCGCCTGTTGCAGCCCTGTTCCCGACTCGCTCAACGACGATCAGGCCGCGGTGGTCGAACCACTTTCCATTGGCGTGTACGCCGCGCAAATGGCCCAACTTGCGCCCGGCGCTCGCGTGGGTATTGTAGGATCGGGCCCCATCGGCTTGTGCACGCTGCTGGCGGTTCGCGCCCAGACGCCGGCCGCCGTCTACGTTACAGACCTGGTGGACGAGCGTCTGGCCGCGGCGCGCGCCTGCGGGGTTGCTTGGACCGGCAATCCGCGGCGTGAAGACGTAGTGGCAGCCATCCGGCGCCTCGAACCCCTGGGCTTGGACGCAGTGTTTGAATGCGCGGGTGAGCAGGACGCGCTCGACCAGGGCGTCGAACTCCTGAAGCCCGGCGGCGCGCTGCTGGTGGTCGGCATTCCCGAAGTTGATCGCGTGAGCTTCAACATCAATCTGCTGCGCCGGAACGAGTTGCGCATCCTCAACGTGCGCCGCCAAAACCAATGCGTGGAGCGCGCCATCGAACTCATTGCCAGCGGGCGCGTCGACGTCCGTCCACTGGTCACGCACCATTTTCGCTTGGACGAAACCGCCCGCGCCTTCGAACTCGTCAGCGCGCGGAGCGACGGCGTGGTGAAAGCCATCATCCGCATCTCACCGGAAAGATGACTCTGCTTGGAGACGCGCGACGATTCCTCGCGCGCGCAAACAGATCGGCCCTCTCCCGCCGGTTCTGGGCAACGGCCGGAAAACAAAACTGGTGAATCAGCTCGTGGGTGCTACCCACCTCTGGGGCGCAGTCGAGGGTTTGCGGCTGGCGCGCAAAGCGGGCGTGGATGTGCCCACAACATTGCAGGCCTTCATGAGTGGAGCGGCCAACTCCTGGATGTTGACGAATCTCATCCCCCTGATCCTGAAAAATGACTTTGCTCCCGGCTTCAATTTGCGGTTTTGCTCTCCCGCATCTGCAATTCCAGATAAGAGGCGCGGCTCGGACCGTGGTAAATCGTCTGATGGGCCACCTTGAACTGCGCATCCTTCTCGGGTTGATTGCCGGTGTTGGTGTTGCGCGAGAAGGCGGGGAAGCTGCTGCTGGAGATTTCCAGGCGTAGACGATGCCCCTTCAGGAATACGTTATCCGTGTAACCTACATCGATTTGGAATTCGTAAACCTCTCCGGGAGTCAGTAACTCAGGGTGCTCGAAGGAGTGGTGGTAGCGGGCGCGTAAGATGGCATCCGACAGGTTCATAGCGTATCCGCTGGGGTCGACGTCCAGGACTTTGGCGGTCCAGTCCGTGTCCCGAGCATCGCTTGACGCGAAGAGGTGGACCGTGACGCTGCCCGCCGCTTCCACAGCATGAGCGAACGGAGGGCTGGTAAACACCAACACGTCGGAGCGTTCTTCCACCGGGCGTTGGTCGCGAACTCCCCACATTCCCGGGATGAGGTTCGGGGAGTACCCCCCGCCGTGGGTGGGCGCCGGGTTGGCCGGGTCATAGGTGTAGTGATCCAGCGTTTCCTCAGGGGGCGAGGCATCACTCAGGGCGCCATCTCCCTTCAAGGTATTTGCATGTCCAGCGCTATTCAGGAAATAGTGAACAGGCTGGGTGGCGGGCGGGGGCCAGTCCGGCAAGGGCTCCCACACATTGCAGCCCAGCACAAAGACGTCCACCCGCGCATCCCGCTCGGCCCCGTTTTCCACGCCGCGAACGTAATGGTCGAGCCAACGAAGTTCCAGGGGTCGCAAGTCCACCACGATTTGCTTCCCGAAATCCATGTCGCCAATAACCGGCCCGTACTGGCCATGTCCCCAGGGTCCCCACACCAGCCTTTCGGCGCTTCGTGCGGCCGCGCTGGCGCTATGGTCGATTCCCAGGAAATCCTCCATCGTTCCTTTTTGGAATAAATCGTACCAGCCGCCATAAAGAAATACCGGCACATCGAGATTCTTGGGGACACCCTCCCAGCCCATTGCCTGCCAATATGCGTCATTCGAGGGGTGGTCGATCCAGTCGTCATAGAAGGGCTGATGGAAACCTACCCCCTCGAGGGCTGAGCTGACGGGAAGATGGCCGAGCAATTCCGGCCAGTGGATGAAGTCGCTTACTCCGAGCAACGTATGCCTGCCGGTTTGGATGGCCCACGACATCATGCCGAGCTTGAAGGCGCCTCCGGGGTAGACGCTGGTGCCGTACAAATCCGAAGGGCAGAAGCCCGTAATCATCGCCGCGAGAGCGGGATTGTCGCGGGTCGCGGCGAGCCATTGGTCCATGGCGTTGTAGGAGGTGCCCATCGTTACCACTTTGCCGTTCGACCAAGGCTGGTGCGCTGCCCAGGCGATGGTGTCCTGTCCATCGTCGGCCTCGTGCGTGAAGGCGTACCAATCGCCGTCGGAATCGTATCGGCCGCGCGTATCTTGAATCATCACCGCGTATCCGTGGGGCGCAAAGTAAACTCCCTCACCCTTTCCGCCCGCCTTGCCGTAAGGCGAGCGGTCGAGGAGAACCGGATAGCGTCCCGTCTGCGCCGGCAGGTAAACATCGGCCGCGAGGATTGTGCCGTCGCGCATGGGCACAGGAACATTGGGCACCATGCGGAGGTTTTCCTCCGCAGCGACCAGCGCGTTTAGGGAGAGGCCAAGGATTGCAACGGTCGCCGCCGCGACCAAGGCGAGGGATTTCATCTTCATCCTTTCAGGCGCTGCCATGGAATGACTTTCCCAACTTAATACGTCCTCGCTACCCATGTGGAGACGGGGGGGCATCGCGCGGCCGTAGATACCAATCGATGGCATCCGCATCGGCGAGTTTCTTGGGTTCTTTGTGCGCTTCGGGATGGGTTGCCCTAAACACCAACAGCATGTCCGAGGACAACTTCTGCACGACGGCGGGATGCTGATCCGCCACGTTGTGAAACTCGCCGGGGTCCGTCGTGAGATCATACAAACGGACATAACGGCCGGGCCTGGGGTTGTCGGTTATATATCCCTCCGTTCGGGCTCGCCGCCCGCTACAATGGACGAATTTCCACTCCCTTGTCCGGATGCACGCTTCCTCGTTTTCGAGATACTCGCTAAAGACTTCCTCCCTGGGTTTTTCTATCTGCTTACCCTCGACATAGGCACGGAGGCTTTGACCGTGATTGACCTCGAAGCGTTCGGCGCCGAGGAGGTCGAGGATGGTCGGGCCCACGTCCACGGATTCGGTGAAATCCGTCACCACGCCGCGGGCAATCCGGCCGGGCCATCGCATCATTAAGGGTACCCGCAGTGCCGGGTCGTAGCAGCAGTGCTTTTCAAAGCGGCCATGCTGGCCCAGGCTGTAACCATGATCGGCCATGTAAATGACCAACGTGTCGCGATCCAGTCCGAGTTCGTGGAGCTTGGCAAGCACCGTGCCCACGCTATGGTCGAGGAAAGCCACCGACGTGTAATACGCCGCGATGATGCCTTGCTTATCCGCCGCAGTGAGGTCGCGGAAAATCAGCGGAATCTGCGGGGGATCCTCCGGACCAACCTCCGGCGCCGGGAAAGATTGAGGATCGAATCGGCTTCGGTCCTCGATGGGGAAATCGAACGGCGAGTGCGGTTCCTGAAAGCTCACCCAGAGGGCGAACGGGTCGTTCCGATGTTCCGTCAAGAACTGGCAGGCGTGCTGCGCCGTCCACGTGCTCTTCATGCCTGCCTCGAACCGGGGGAAGGGAAGTTCGTCGGCATTCAGCCAGATGCGCGCGGGGTCGTGGAACGGCCTCCACGGGGGCTTGGTGCGAATGCCTTGGGGCGCCTGCTCGGGGCCGACGTCGTGCAACCATCGGGTTTGGGCGACATCTTCCGTGCAAGCGGTCTGGAAGCCGTGCATACCGGGGGTTCCGGGCCGATTGAAGTGCATCTTCCCGAAGACGGCGGTTACGTATCCCGACGCGTCGAGGTTCTTCGCCAAGGTCGGCTTGCTTTCGTCCAGGGGGGTGCTCAGGACCGTGACCCCCGCCGAGTGCGGCAACTGCCCGGTTAGAATCGATTGGCGAGACGGTGTACATACGGGAGCATTGCAATAGTTCGCGGCAAATCGCGTCCCTTCGGACGCCAAGCGGTCAAGGTTCGGGGTATCGGCGCGCGGGTTTCCATCGGTGCGAAATACATAGCCCGCATGGTCGTCGGCGAGCAGATACAGCAGATTCGGTTTGCGGTCCGTGGGCCGCGCCACCGTGCCGCGCGCCGTTCGGGTGATTAGTCCGGAAGCTGCACCGGCAAGTCCGCCAAGAAACGTCCTTCTCGTCTGCATCGTTAAATACCTCCCACTCTCAAATCATATTCCCGCGATCGGCTTTTTCCCAGACTTTTAGAAGCTGTGAAAAAATAAACAATCTCATTCGTCAGCCGACGGACCAAGGCGCAAAGACCGCAAAGAATAATTGCTTTGTTTTCTTTGGCGCCTCTACGGCTTTGTCCGTCGGCTGACGGATGAAATGCTTTTGCACTTCCAGGGAATATTTCACAGCTTCTTGCGCAGTGGGCTACGACCTTTCGCCCGCTATGCGGGCTATGATGCTGGGCGGTAACGCAAGGTGACGGTATACCAAGCTTTGGAGTGCGGAGCTTGGTGCCGCTTTGGCGCCAGCCAGCTTGCCGCTGGCTGGGAATTGCGCTCGCGGTTGAAATTCCCGCGAGCAAACTTGCGGGGCAGGCCCTTACCATGGCCGCAGCCTGCAAAATGTGGAAACTCGGGTCATTGTAAAACGGCGTGCAGCAGGTAGGCGAGCCTGACTCCGGCTTTCTCTAATTGACCTACTACGGCGAGCCCGCGCCACAGCAGTTTCGGAAACCTCGAATAGGCGGTACTGACGGGGGCTAAGAACCACGCCGCTTGGAGCCTTGCCGCCCCCTTCCCTTGCCCCCTTCCGATTTTCGCATTCCCGAAAAATAGCTTGACTCGGCGTTTTATGTGTGTATAATTACACTCATATGGAGATCGCCCCCAAAGGTCCACGAGCCGCCCGACTCCGCCAGCGCAAGCTCGAACTCCTCCGCCGCTTCCCCCTCCCCCCCGATCTGCTGCCCGGTTCTGACTCACCGCCGTTGTGGTCAGCCCACCTGCCACTGCGCCACAGACCAGAAGGGACACCCCGTTTGGTCTCTCACCTTCATGGCCGAGGGCAAGAAGCGCGTCGAGCGCATCCCCCAGGAATGGGTCGAGGAAGTTCAGCGCTTGGTCGATGCCGGGCGGGAATTTAAACAGGCCGTGGCCGAGGTCTTCGCCGCCAACGCGCAACTGCTGGCTCTCTGGCGGCGGCAGAAGGGCCGGTGAAAAAGCCGGCGCTCCGTGGCCTGCGCAAGTTTGTCGCGAAGGGTCGGAGTCTGAAATCCTATCTGCAATCTCCGGGCGATGGCCGATCGGACCCGCGCCTTCCGGCCGCGGCCCTGCTGGGGGTTCTGTTAACCGGAGCGTTGCTGCGCCCTTTGACCTTCGCCGCTATGGAGGCCCGGGTGCGTTCTGCGGCCCGCCGCCTGCCTGTTTCTCGCCGCTGCGGCGATGACGCGCGCGGTTACTTCACCGAGCACCTGGAGGCGGCGGTCACGCGGGGGGCCGCGGTCACCGCCGTTCACCCAGCCAAGCGCCACAAGGCCTTGGACAACGGCCCCTTGATCGGACGGGCCTTGGATGGAACGGGAGCCGGACGATCGCGGGAAAAACTCGGTAAGCTGTGCCGTCCCTAGCGGAACCAGCAGCAACAGATCCTCGGCTACCATCACCCACTCGCCTTGATCCGTGTGGTCGGCGCCGGTCCCCGCCGACTCCAGTTAAGAACCCGTCCCTTGGCCGTCCCTGCGCTTTGCCCCCGCATTTTTCTTTCCTCGCGCCCCCCTTGGCCGCGCCCGTGTCTCCCAACAGCGAAAAAAGGCCCCCGCCAACCCTGCCGACGCGACCCGCCCTCGAATGCGCCCCGAGCCATCATCGAACGCT
>JBEKAD010000009.1:0-26116 GCA_050018435.1 Terriglobia bacterium | reverse complement strand
CGGGGACATGTCTCCCACCGAGCCCACTCGTTTGTGTAGCGATGCCGAAGAGTCGCAGCACGCTTTGCCGGGTGCGAACCCAGTGGGCGGTGCAGCGACGCCGCGGGTGCGTGCGCTGGAGTTTGTCCGCCGGATGCGCGGCGCATCGCAGCCTTGGTTGGTCCGCTGCGAAGACGGCGACAGCTACGTCGTAAAATTTCAGAATAACCCTCAGCACGCGCGGGTGCTCGCCAACGAGATGCTGGCCTCGCGCTTAGCGCAACTTGTTGGCCTGCCCGTCGCCGCTCCGGCGTTTGTCGAAGTCTCCCGTTCTTTGATTGGCAATAATCCTCACTTGGCGTTCGACGTCGGGGAACGCCGCGAACCGATCCGGCCGGGCATACAGTTCGGCTCGCGCTTCCCGGGCATCCCCAGTCAAACCCTGGTGGTGGATTTTCTCCCCGATCGCCTTCTGCGGCGCGTTAAGGACTTAACCTCTGCCTTCCCGGGAGCCTTCGTCTTTGACAAGTGGACGTGCAACTGCGACGGCCGCCAAGTGATCTTTCATCGGCCTGCCGACGACGAGGGATCTTCTTACTCTGTGGCGATGATCGACCAGGGGTTTTGCTTCAACGACGGGGACTGGACCTTCCCCGACAGCCCCATTCGCGGCCTCTACCCCCGCCGCCTGGTCTACGAAAAGGTTAGGGGGATGGAATCATTTGAGCCTCATCTTTCCCGCATCGAAAACCTCACGACCGGCGAACTGGAGGAGTGCACACGGGGAATCCCCACGAAATGGTGCGAACCGGATCCGGGCCAACTTGCGCGGTTGATGGAGGTCCTCTACGCGCGGCGGCGCACATTGCGCCAGGCCATTATTGACACCAAGAATTCCTCACTCGGTCCGTTTCCCAATTGGGTGTGAGGGGCTTGAATTTTGGATTGTAGATTTTGGATTTTGGATTAAGGGCCACGCCGGTTCGCTCGCGTTCTTCAATCCAAAATCGCAAATCCAAAATCTAAAATCTGGTGATGCTCATGGCGGATGAAGGCAGCTTAAAGGCCTGCTCGTATTACCTGGTGCGTTACGTCCCCCACACCGAGCGGGAAGAGTTTCTCAACATCGGACTCCTGCTGCACAGCCCCGAGGAGCAATTCCTGGATTGCCTTATCACTCGCGATCTCCGCCGCGTCAAGCGCTTTCACCGGCAAGCCGACCTCGAATTCCTGCGCCACTTGCAGAGCTATTTCGAACAGCAAATCCAGGAGCACGAAGACAACCTGCAAGGCTTCCTCGATGGGATGCAGCAATCTCTTTCCCACGTCATTCAGCTTGCGCCGGCGCGTCCTATGCTGGCCGCCGAACCCCCGGCGCAATTGCCGCAACTGTTCGAAAGGTTGGTGGGCAAACGCCCGGCTGATTTTCCCGCGGCCGACACCCGTATGCGCATCAAGCAGCGCTTGGTGGGGGCGCTTCGCCGCGCCCAGGTGTTCGACGACAAACGCTTCGAGAAACGCATCCCCGCCGAACCCTTGACGCACCCCGGCAACCCTTTTCATTTCGACTTTGGCTTCCGGCCGCCGAGGGCCGCCGGAAAACCTAACGGGCATCTGAAACTGATTCACGCTCTTTCCCTGCATCGCGATCATGAACTCGCCAGCGTTCTTTCCCTGACCATGGGTTATGTTCGCGACAAACAACCCGCCGAACTTACGGCCATTATCGAAGGGTGGCCGGCGCGGGGAGATAAGACCGCGGGCCACTCCTACCGGATCTTGCAGGATGCCAAGATCGTGATGCGGCCTCTCGATGAAGTGGACGCCTTTGCCACATCGATCCGCAATGAACTCACCGAGAGCACCTCCGCAGCAAACTGAGTCAAAATCCTTTACAACCCCTCACAACCCCTTACAACCCATTACAACATATGATGGCTATTAAAATGCTGATACAATCATTTCGATCCATGCTTGCGGGCCATTGCACGGTTACGGTCCCGCAGCCACAATTTGTCTGTTTCTGGGAAAGTCAGTCAGAGCTTAGCCACCTCCAGGTAGGCCAAAGCTCGGTTGGAATTACCCGTGGCATTAAATCCTACCCCCCCTCTCGCTGGCGCCCCTGACAAGAACCAGCTTAAGGTTCAAGGCTTGGCGTTTGGACAGGCCTTCCAGATGGTCTTCAAAATCAGCGCTATGTACTCCGTGGATCACCCGGCGGCGGCGCGATCCATGCAGCAAAGTTGGGACCTCCTGGCCCCGCTGCTGAAGCAGGGCGAGCAATTCACGTTTGGTTTTATGAATCAGCGCGTCCTGCTGAACAGGAGTCTTGTTCCCCAAACCAACCTGACCCATTTGGAGGTGGAGTTTGCCAGGCGGGAAGTCGCGGCGATCACTTTTCAGGCGGGAGTGACGCTGAAGGATTTCAAACGCGCGCTGGCACTGCTCACCACCCGGCCCATGGTGATTGTGGAGCGAGGAGGAATCAAGAAATTTCTTGAGGGAAATCCGATTGAAGGCGTTCGCATCACGCCCGCCGCCAAACCCAAAGAACAAGGCGACACGATCGAAGTGGGGACGGATGTCGAGTCCTACCTCACGGGGCAAGCCAATGTCCAGCCGGAAGCCCGCTCCGGCGCCTCAGCGCTGGACCTGCTGCTGGAAGCAGCCGGCGCTAAAAAGCCGCAAGGGGGTGGCGCTAGCCCGCGCGAATTGGTGGCGGTGGCCGACGAAGCCACGCGCAAGCGGCTGGCGGATCCGGATGGCGACGTCTCGGAGTTGCTGATTGCCATGACGCAAATGCTTTCCGGGATGAAGCCCGATTCCCTGCTCGCCTCTTTGCCTCCGGGAAAACAGGTCGATCTCCGCGGCCACTCCCCTGGGGTCATGTCGGCGCACTTGATGGAAGACGCCCTTGCCGGATGGGCAGCGGAGCGCCTGAGCTCGACGGCGGGCGCCGGAGGCGAAGGCAGAGGACAGGGTGGAGGAGAGGGTGGCGGAAGCCAGGCAAACGTCGAAAAAGAGGTTCTCCAAGCCTTGCTGCGGGGGCTGAAGGCGACGCGCGTCGCTGAGCGTCTGATGCAAAAGTTGGCCCAATTCGTCGAGCATGCGAACCTGCCCGCGGAAGTCTTTGACCGCATCCGCGGGGAAGTGATGTGGTCCACGCTTCCGGCGGAAAAAAAGCAGGCTCAACTCCTGAGCCAGGAGCGGTACACCCCACAGGAGTTTTCCCGCCTCGTACAATACGTGCAGGAGGCCATGCGCGAAGGAAGAATTTCCGAGGCCATGGAGGTCGCCCAACGCTATTTTTCTGCTTGGGAGAAAGCGCCCTCGGCGCTGCGCGCGGAAGAACTGAAACGCGCGCCGGAACTGCTGCGCGTCCTGGCGAGCGTGCAGACCGTGCCCTTGATGCACACGCTGGCGGAGCCGCTGGTCCGGGAAATTCTGGACGAGACTCGCCTGCATTGGCCTTGCCACTTGGAGGCCACCAACTGCCTGGCCATCGTGGCGCAGAATGCCGGCCGCTTTGAAGATTTCGAGTTTGTTCACAAAATCGCCTCGGACCTTAAACGCTCGATGACGCGGCGCCCCGGCCAGCACGCGGACTGCTGTGGCAAGGCCCTGGTGGGGCTCCTCACTCCGGAAGCGCTGGAAAGGCTCGTCGAGTCGTTTCTGCAAAGGCGCAGCGACGCGGCCTGGGTGCGCACCGCGACTTCCTTGCTGACGATGATTGGACCACTGGGCGCGGAGGTGGCCTTTCGACGCCTGGATGAGGAACCGGCGGCTTCCAACCGCTTGCCTTTGATCCGCTTGATCCGCGGCTTGGGCGCTTCCGCCATCGAGGCCACACGCAAGCGCCTTTCCGACCAGCGCTGGTACGTGGTGCGCAACGCCGCCTACATCCTGGGTGATCTGGGTGATCCCGAACTGCCCACGCAATTGCGCGGAGCGGTCCGCCATCCTGAGTTGAGGGTGCAACAGGCCGCGATTACGGCCATGCTGAAAAGCAATGTCGCCGGCCGCGGGGGAATCCTGGCGGAAGCCTTGACGCAATTGCAAGCCGGAGTGCTGGAGATGGCACTCGATGAGTTGACGGTACTGAAAGATCCGGCGAGCGTGGAGCACCTGGAAGCCCTCGTCCTGGGCAAAAAGGAATTCAAGGCTGGCGTGCTGGAGAAAGCCGTGATCGCCCTCGGTGCGGTGCCTTCCGACCGCGCCGCGGAAGCTCTTTACAAGATTGTTGTGGATGCGGCACAACCGCTGCTGGTGCGCCGAACCGCTTTGGGCGGTTTGTATAACCACGGGTCCGCCATGGCCGCAGGTTTGGTGGCGAAACTCGCCAGCCTTCCCCCCCGCGATCCCTTGGCGGCCGAAGTGAGGAAGGGGGCGTAAAGTTCCTCGGGTTGAAATACCTTGGGCGCCGATGGAATTGATTTGAATTCACTACCCTCGCCCCTTTGGGGGAGAGGGTGGATCGCAACCGGCGCTTTCTCCAGTCCGTCAGCCGACGGAGCCGGGTGAGGGGGTCACCCAAGAACGAATTCAGAAGTAATTTCCGGGAACCCCTTAAGTGAACCGTATTGGAGCCAGGTGGTTGAACGGGGTGGCGAAGAAGGTTTACTAAACGCCATCCCGCAGCGGTTCCAGGAATAGGTGCTGTCCTAATTTCAGATGTAGCGCCGGCTTCTAGCCGGCATTGAGCCGCCAAGATGGCGGCGCTACGTTCAAATTAGGACAGCACCCAAGAATACTCCCTCTTGCAAGCTTTCATAGTTTGTGGCAGCCTCTCGGAAGCGGGGAAGATAAGCGATGCTGATTTTCGATCGAATTCGCCTCCAGGACATTGACCGCCGAAACTGGCAGTTGTGGATTTTGGCGATTGTCATGATTCTCATCCTGGCCGGTGGATTGGCCCTGCACATGTACAGTCTGGCGTCGGCCACGGGGTTTTCGGTGAGCGAGCGCGTCATGCTGAAAGGAATTATCGGCTTCTGTGCCCTCGCCGTACTTTTCGCGGGCTACTTGATCGACCGCCAAGTGGTGATCGCGCACCTGCGCAAGGAGTTGGCCGAGGAAAAAAAGCACAACCTGGAACGGCGCGCCCGAGGGAACAAGGAACTGTTGCAAACGTTGTTCGGGCCGGGCCAATTTTGCGACCGGTTGGCTCTGGAACTCCAGCGCGCTGCCACCAGCAAGCTGCCCCTTTCCGGACTCACCATTTCGCTGGAACTTTCGCCAAGCCCTTCGGACAGCGACGAGATTTATTCCGCTTTTGGTGAGGCCGTAAAGGCCATGATGCAAAGGTTGCGCGGAGAAGATTCTATCTACCAATTCACCTCAGGCGTATTCGGCATTCTGCTCCCCGCAACAGGAGCGGAGCTGGCGCGTGGCGTCGCCGTGCGCGTGGCCGACGGACTGAACGAAGCCATGGGCATCAGCCAGCGCTACTCCTTTGATGTCCGCATCACCAATTTCCCCGACCACGCCAAAACCGCTCCCGAGATGGAAGCGCTCATGCGCGCGCCCCTCGCGCGGTGAGGCGGCAGGCGCGCGCGCTGTGGGAAAGTTTGCGGCCTCTCTTCTACCCGGACGACTCCCCAAAGCGTGAAGATCGCGCCGACCGGCAAAGATCACGTGGCGCGTGTTACCGCCCTTGTCGCCGTCGTCTTCATCGTGCAACGGCTGGTGCAAGTCGCCGACGAAATGAATCACGAATCTGAGGGCGTGTGTCTTGGCGTCTTTGGATGCGCCAGGCGCGAAGGTTGTGGTATGCTCTGCGGAAATGGATGGAAAGAATAAGCTCTATTTTGGCGATAACCTGAAAGTTCTTCGCGACGACGTCGCGGACGCCAGCGTTGACCTGATTTACCTTGATCCGTCCTTCAACGCCAACGCCAACTACAACGTGCTCTTCAAGGAAAAGAGCGGCGAAGAATCCCCCGCGCAGATCACGGCCTCTGGGTAGTGGGTCAATTTGATGTAGAGGCGGCTTTACGCCGCCATGTGGCGAGGTAAACTCGCCTCTACAGCATCAAATTGAACCACTACCGGCCTTTGAGGACACAAGAGAGTCGGACGCGAATTCGTGATAACATCCCTTTAATGCAGATTCGAGGCAAGAAGTGACGCGCTACACCCTGTATCTCGGCGATGGAAAAACTGCGGAACGGGAACGGAGGCGTGTGGCGGATTCCTCCGTCATTTGACGGCTGCAAGCGGCGCCCTTTGCCGCGTTTTACGGTCCTTACCGAGAGTGACCGCACGAAGCTCCAAAGCTTTTTTTCAGAATTTGCCCGCCGCGCAATTCTCGTGCTGGTTCCGGGGGGGCATTTGTTTGTTGCTACAAATCCCCTGCTCTCACACCTTGTTTATCTGCCGCTCGTGGAGGCGGGCTTTGAAAAGCGTGGCGAGATCATCCGCCTCGTCAAGACCCTGCGAGGGGGGGACCGCCCGAAAAACGCCCACGGGGAGTTTGCTCACGTCACGGTGATGCCGCGCTCGGGCTGGGAGCCGTGGGGTCTATTCCGCAAGCCGTGTGAAGGTCGAGTTCAGGACAATCTCCGCAAATGGAAAACGGGCGGGCTCCGGCGGGTTTCACCGGAGAGGCCCTTCGAGGATATCATTCGCTCCGCGCCCACCCGATCCGCCGAACGAGCCATTGCTCCCCACCCTTCTTTGAAACCCCAAGCCTTCATGCGCCAGATGGTGCGCGCCGCACTTCCGCTCGGAGTGGGAACGGTGCTGGACCCCTTCATGGGTGGCGGATCAACCGTCGCCGCCGCGTTGGCAGTGGGCTACGAGAGTATCGGAATTGAAAGTGATCCTGTCTTCTACCAGATGGCCGAGCGGGCCATACCCGAGCTCGCGAAACTTAGCGCCGAAGGGAAGCCTCCCTCCTCCACCTCTGTTCGCCGCATCCCCCGCGACGAACGAGTGCTTTCATTGCCATTCCAGGTGTGAGCGGGGGCTCGGAGGGACGTTTGGGCTTTGATGCAGAAGGGTTCGACAGAAACGTACCGGTTCCCCCTGACTTGAAGATTTCGCACATTCGGAAAGCCATCGAATACATTGAAAGAGAAGCCACTGAGCTTATTGAGGTCTACTACGAGCAAGCGAACGTCTTTAGCGGCTTGGTGGGAATCTTCGGCGTGCGAGCCCTGCATTCGTTGAGCCCTTACAAAAAACCCAAACACCCGGACGTGGCGCAGCAGCGTTTCCCCGATATGTCCCTCGGCGGCAAGCTGAATCCTCCTCCTGAGCAGGCATTGGAGTCGAAGGGAACCACTCGTCCCTGGGCCTTGCAGTCGCATTACAATCACGCGCGCTGATACATCGTTTGGCGGTATTTGGTGGACCTCGCGATGATCATCAAGGCCGGAAAATCTGTGGTTATCTGGAGGGTCGACGTCGTCTTCCTTCACGAGCAGGACTGGAAATACGAGGGAAGCAAAGCCGGCGAAGGTCGAGGCGGGCGAACCCATACGTTTGGGATTAAACTTCCTTCCGGTCGCTTCGCAGGCGCCATGGTTTATCGCCATCCCAAGATCGTGCTGCGTCAAAGCAAACCAACCCTTGCCAATGGCGAAGCGTAACCCGCGGAGCAGGTCCCGACAACGTCGGGAGCCCGGCCCGCAGAACTCAATGGCGGGCGCCTTCTCCCCGCACGCTATGCCTTTGCCATCAAACGAAGCACCCACAGTCAGAATGACAGCGAACGGGCTCAGGATGACAGCAATGGAGGTCTTTTCGCAGCCTGTGAAGCCCCGCCCTTCCAAACCCGGGGTGAGAAACCCGGGTTAAGGCCAATACTGTTCACTTAGCGCGCGTTTTGATATGGACTTGCGCGAAGCGCCGTGGAGTGCGGTAGCAGCAGCTACCGCCTTTCTTCCTCCGCCCCTTGCGCCTTTGCCGTATGAACCGAAGGCGGAAGGCGGTAGCTGCTGCTACCGCAGTCCAAGGCGGGCTTCGCCCGCAATTGGATTCCCTAATCCGTGACGACAACTAAGTGAACAGTGTTGGGGTTAAGGCCGGTCCTGAGCGCCGTGATAAATCCGCAAGACTTCGATGCTCTGCTCCTTCACGCGATAGACAGCGATATAGGGCAGGGGAGGGAAGGAAAGCTCTCGGGTTCCTTCCTCGCGTCCGATACGGCCACGGTGCGGCTACTCTTTCAGGGATTGGCTAGCAGCATACACTTTGCGCAGGGTCGGCTGCCGGTAGTGCGGATGGTGGTCTTTGAGGTAATCACTAACGCGCTGTAGGTCGGCGGCGGCGGGCGTCCAGCGGATACGCATTGTTATGAGCGCAACATCTGCTCCAGGCGGGCGTCCATGGCTTCCTCTTCAATGAACTCACCCCGGTCGGCCTGGGCAATACCCTCCCGCACGGCAGCACGAAAGCGGGCATCTTCCTCAAGCAGACGCAAAGCGGAATCCTTCACCAGCCGTTCGGCGTCGGTGCCTTCCTGGGTCGCGATCTGCGCAAGTTGCGCTTCCTGCTCAGGGGTGAAATGTACTTCCATCGCCTTCAGAATAACGGAAAACCTTCGCTTTAGGCAAGTTCCAAGCTGGACCCTTGCGTGATGAGAAATGCGGCCTATTTCCCCGCCACCGCCCGGCCCACGCGCCGCATCCAGGCCAACTCTCCTTCCGTCATCGGACCGCGCCGCAGCGCTTCGAGCGCTTCATCCATTTGCGCCGCATTTGCGGGGCCGGTCAGGCACACGTCCACTTCCGGGCGGCTCAGGACGTAGCGATAGCAATCGAGGGCGGTCGGGGCACGCTCACCCTTGGGAAGCGGATGCGCACCCATGAAGAACCCTTGCAGCGAGGACTTGCCGAGGAGTTGCCCCCAACTTGTGGCGGTAAACGAAACCAGGCCGGGACGGTTGGCGGCGGGCAGGTGCGGAAAGATTTCCTTTTCCGCGCCCGGATGCGCGGCGTTGTAGCGGAAATGAACGATGTCGAAGTCGTTCGTGGCGGCAATCTGGGGGACCCGCGTGCGCTGGTGCGTGGAAACCGCCAGGAATCGCACCAAGCCGCGTTGCTTCAGTTGCCGTGCGGCGTCCAGAATCCTCGGCGCTACCGGCTTGTTCCACATGCCGAGCAGCAGAACGTCCGCATGGTCAAAGCGCAAAGCCCGCAGGGCGCGCTCCAGACTCCAGGCCATCAGTCCCGCGACCCGAGTGTATGATTGGACGACCAGCACGAAGCGGTCGCGCTGAGGGCGCAAGCGCTTCAGCCCCTCGCCGAAGGAGCTGCGGCGCCGGCTTCCCCAATAGATGTAGTTCACGCCACGCTCAAACGCCCGCTCCACGGCGTCGCCCGGAACTCCATAACTGGAGCTAATTCCCAGCCGCCCCACTTCCAGACCTGTGCGCCCCAAAAGCCTGCGCTTGAAACTGCCGGACTGTGCTTCCATCATGGCTCCCTCATCGATGTGGTAACAAACCGGATGCCGCCACGCGCCATTTTCAGCGACTTCCCCGCCGTTGGCAAGTCAAATGACGGCGGCTCGGCTCCTCGGGCCACAACTGCAAACTCGCCACCAGCCCTGCATCAAGCGCCATCCCGTGGAAGTCCGGGATTCCCGGATTTTCACCGCGTCACGCGCTACGGTGATAGCCTTCGGCGTAATCCGCGCGGCAGCGCTTTTCGGTTTTCTCGGGATCTTCCCCAATTTCTTTTGTCAGAAGGGCGTGGTACTCCCTGATTCGCTTTTGCTGCTCAGGGATGGACGCCAGGTTGATGAATTCATCGGGGTCCGCCGCCAAGTCGTAGAGTTCGCGCTGGGCGGGAAACTCCGCAGTGGGTTGGGTATGATAAACGTACTTGTATTTCTCATGCCGCAGCATGGCATAGCCGGAGGAGATGTTGTGGGCGTAATACTCACTGACGGCCAAATCCTTCCAAGCATAGTCGCGATCGTGGAGCCACGGGACTAATGAATTGCCGTTCCAATCCTCGGGAGTTTGGGCGCCGGCGATCGCGGCCACGGTTTGGACCACGTCCACCAAGCTGCACGCTCCCCGCCTTCGATCTCCCTCTCGCCAGCGGCCCGGCCCGCTCACGATCAAAGGAACGCGGCTGGCGTTCTCATACATGCAGTTCTTCCACCAGAGGCCGTGTTCTCCCATATTTTCCCCGTGGTCGGAAGTGTAAATCACCACCGTATTTTTGGCGAAGTCACTTTTGGCGAGCGCGTCCAGCACTTGCCCGATATTCTGATCGCACCACTGGGTAAGCCCGTAGTAATACTCTCTTCCCTTGATAACAACCTCGGGGTCGGTCTTGACGAGGCCAAAACCGTGGCGCAGTTGCTGGTAATTCACCGGCTGCATTTCCAAGTGCCCCAGCGGCAGGCGGGGTGGTTTGATGCGCCCGCGGTAGGGGGCATGGAACTCTTCCGGAACGGTCAAGGGGAAGTGGGGGGCCAGGAAACCAACCACCAAGAAGAAGGGCGGGTCAGTGTTCTTCCGGTTGGCGAGGAAGTCGCAAGCATGGGCGCGGACCGCGCGGTCGTGGTCGAGCACCTCCGACCTTTCGCCGACGCGAAAGTTGCTGGAGCGGCCCCACCAGTTTTGCCAATCAACGCTCGTGTCATCGAAGGCACGGCGAACACCTTTCCCCGTCATGATGCCCTGGTTGGTCGCACTCTGGCCGATTTCGGTGAACCCGTAGCGCCGGGTTTTGTCGTAGTGCATCTTTCCCGTCAGAAACGCTTCATAACCGCGACTCTTCACCACCCGCGCGATGGAAGGGTAATCGGCGCTGGGAAGCCAGCAGTCGTTGCTCCAGGCGCCCACCCGGCTGGAGTATTTCCCCGAAGTGATGGAAAGCCGCGACGGCACGCAAAGCGGAGAGTTCGTGTAGCAGTTCTCGAAGACCACACCGTGCGAGGCCAGTTGGTCCAGACTCGGCGTCAGGATCGTGTCATTTCCGTAACAACCTGTCACCGAAGCGTTGTGCTCGTCGGAAATAATCAGGAGGATGTTGGGCGGTCCGGAAGGGGGGTTCTTGGCTTCGGCCCCCAAGGAACTGAGCGCCGTCCCCAGAGCCGCCAGGGACGCGGTTTCCATAAACTGCCGCCGCGAGATGTTAGGGGTTCCGTATTCTTCGAGTTTTGGGGTCGCCATGGATTTTTCCTCCTGATTGCGAACGGGGCATCTGACAAACGTTGTGCCGCCAGGCGCGCGATAATCGTAGCACGAGCTTTCAACCCGTGAAATGGGGAATGAGCGGCCAAGACCCGCCCCGATGTTCTGTATCGGGACGCCCGCGCTCAGCGCGGCGGGTGCGAATCACGCCACGGGTTGCGCGAAGTAGGCGGGGTAGTGGCGGCGAGAGGTCTTCTTCTCGCGGTAGGAGCGGGCGAGTTCCATATAAATTCCCAGGTCGCGGTCGAGGTCGGCCTGCGTGCCGTCGAAGTAGAAATTGCGGATGGGGATGCCGCCGTTAGCCTTCGACAGTTTCGGGTAGATGGCCTCGCTCACGATGCCGTTCATGCAGGTGAAGGGGCTGATGTCAATGATGCCGTCGGCGCCGTGTTTCGCCAGGTAGGCGGCCTTGCCCACGCTCAGCACCATCTCGCCCAGCGCTCCACCGGTCGGCAGATAAGGCCAGGCCAGCTCCAGGATTTCCTCGATGGGAGGCTCTTCGTAGCCCACGAAATCATCCTCGAAAGGCGCGATCAGGGCCTCCTCGTCGGCGTGCTGGATGTGCGAGCGGATGAAGGTCTTGGCCATGTCCCAGGAGATATTGCGTCCCCGCAGGCGCAGCTTGCGTTTGGCCTCGGCGTTGGTATAAGACACCCACTCGCCGATGTGGCTCAAGCAACACTCGGCGCCGTAGCTCTCCAGCTTGCGAATCAGGTCTTCGTTGGAAAACGTATTCAGCCGGCAGAAGATTTCTCCCACCACGCCGATCAGCGGGATTTCCGGGTCGTAGAGCGCCGGGACGCGTCGGAAGCGGTCGCGGCAGCGGGTCATCGCTTCCCCCAGCGCGCGGAGCTGGCAGCCGGCGTCGGCGCAGCTATTTTCAACCGTCGTGCACACATCCTGGAGCGACTCCTCGAAGGCCCGGTCGGCCGCGCCCGGCGTGGTCTCGTAGGGGCGGGTCTTCAGCAGCGCGCGGTGCACGGTATCCGCGCACACCAGCGCCCGCCATGCCATGCGCAAGAAAGGCGTGGCGATTTCGCCCAGGTCCTCATAGCCGTTCAGGCTGGTGGGCGAGAGAACCTGCACGCGGCCGTAGCCGGCCTCGTTCAGGATTTTGCGCAGGAAAGGCGCGTACTGGCCGAAGCGGCAGGGGCCGTCCGCCGTGGGCATGAAGAAAGAGGCGCGGTCCGGGTCAAAGCCGGGCTGTTCGACCACGCGCAGAAAATCGCCCACCGTAACCTTGGCCGGGTAGCATTCATCGCCGTTCGTGTACTTGGCGCCCAGCTCGCGGGTGCGCTCGTCGGAAAGGGGCGTGGGCTGAGCGTTCACACCCAGCCAGCGAAACGCCGCGGCAAAAGCTTCCGGGCTGCCTTCGCCCATAGTGGGGATGTAGACCGTCCGGCCGCTCAGGGGATTACCAGGACCTATGTGGCGGTGGACATGGCGGTGGCCAAAGAGGGACATCGCAAGAATCCTTTGCTGTCGAGATACGCCTCGCAACGCGTGATGAAGCCCGCGTCATTCGCGTGGCCGTCGAACTGAAGCACCAGCGAGGGCTTGCCGGCGGCTTCATCGATGAACGATTTGATGTAGGAGTCCGGCCCGCACTTGAAGTTGGAGATATAAACCAGGTGCAGGTGGCGATAGCGGCGGGTCAGCCGCGCCGCGGCCAGAATGCGCCGGCCGGAATTCCAGTACATGTTGGGGTTGACGTCCGTGATGTCCTCACCGTCGAGGGGCAGGGCCTCCATGGGCAGAACGTTCACGCCGTAAAGCGTGCGCAGCTTGCGGGGGATATCGCAATTCACGCTGCGGTCGTAAAGGTTGTAGGGCCGCCCCACCAGCACCAGCGCGGGCTCACCCGTCTCCTGTAGCTTGGCCAGCGCCTGCGCGCCGGCTTCCAGCAGCGTGTCGGTAAAGGCTTCCTGCGCGGCGTAGGCCGCCCTCACGGCATCGGCGTTGGTTCGCGGTTTGACGCCCAGGGTGCGCGCGAACTCGGCCAGTTGCTTCTCCACATGCTTGCGCCCCAAGCGGAAGTGTACGGTGGGAGAAAGATACCTGGCCTGAGCGAACTCGAGCTCGGGCGCGGCGCGAATCACGAAAGGCAGCGTCTGGTTCCAGGGGCAGAGAAACGAATCCACCTGGCCCTCCGGCGCCTCCGCGTTGACAATATTGGGAAGTAGAATGTAATCGGCGCCCTTCTCCAGCAGGTCCTGAACGTGCCCGTGCGCGACCTTCACGGGGAAGCAGGGCTGCGCGATGGTCAGCTCCTCGCCCGCCATCGAAATCTTGCGGTCGGTCGGTGAAGAGATGACGACGTCGAAACCCATCTCCTGGAAATATGCGCACCAGAAGGGAAATTGGTCGTAATAGAACATGGTGCGCGGAATCCCCACCGTGCGGCTGCCACCCCGGGTGGGTAGCAGGACCTCTTCCAGCAGCTTCTCCCGCCACTCGATCAAATCTTCGATCACCGGCTGGCGGTCGGTGCGCGCCCGCTTGCGGAACTTGTCAGAGCACTTGTCGCCCCAGTAGGTGCGCTGCCCCTCGATGTTGAATTCCTTCATGTCGCAGAAATTGGAACAGGCTTGGCAGACGAACTCGCGCGTGGTGAAGTCCACGCGGCTCAAGTCGTAACCGCGAAAGCGGCTGGGCTTGCCGGCGTCTTTCATGCGCTCGCGGGCGATCAGCGCCATGCCGATGGCCCCGATGACGCCGTTGTGCGGCGGCACGATGATCGGCTTGCCGAGGATCTGCGAAAAGGCTGCCGCGACGGCGTCGTTGTAAGCCGTGCCGCCCTGGAAGAAGATCACCTTGCCGATCTTGCGCCCGCGCACCACGCGGTTCAGGTAGTTGAGCGCCACCGAATACGCCAGGCCCGCCGCCAAGTCGCCCACTTCCGCGCCTTTGTGCATCAGCCCCGTAACATCCCGCTCCATGAACACCGTGCAGCGCTCGCCCAGGCGCGCCGGGCTCGAGGACTCCAGCGCCAACTGCGCGAATTCTTCCTTGATGGCGATTCCTAGCTTCTCCGCCTGCTCTTCCAGGAAGGAGCCCGTGCCGGCGGCGCAAGCCTCGTTCATGGTGAAGTCCACCACCACGCCCTTGTCGATGCGGATGAATTTGGAATCCTGCCCGCCGATTTCAAAGATCGTGTCCACGGGATCCATGCCCATCTGCTTGCAGACGTGCATCGACCCGGTCTTGTGGGCGGTGATTTCATCGTTCACCGTGTCCGCGCCCACCAGCTCGCCGATCAGCTCGCGGCCCGACCCCGTCGTGCCCACGCCGCGAATGTCCAGCGACGCGGCCAACTCCGCTTCGATTTCCCTCAGGCCGCGGTCCACTACTTCAATCGGCCGCCCTTGCGTACGGAGGTAAATTTCCTTCAGCAGGTTTCCTTCCGCGTCGATGACCACCAGGTTGGTCGAGACCGAACCGATGTCGATGCCGAGATAGGACTCCACCCGCTCACCGGGAGGAAAGGTAGAATTCGGATTCCCATCCCTCTCCCTAGGGAGAGGGTGCCCGACGGAGGAGGGCGGGTGAGGGATCTTTTCCCACTGCATTGCATCTTGACGCAACTCTGATTTCGACCCATCGGGGCTAGTAGGGCCACGCCATGGCGTGCCCGTACTATTGCGCAACAGGAGGACGTTTTCCATCGAGAGCGGCTCGGTGCAGGCGAAATTCTTCCGCGCCGCCTCGTGCTGGCGTAACTGGTGGATGCGTTTGAACGACCGCTTGCGGTATTCCTCCGATTCCAGCATCGCCGCGCCCACCGCTCCCAGCCACGCGTAATGCTCGGGGATCAGGAGGTCGGACTCTTTCAGCTTGAAGGCCTCGCGCAGGGCGTTGCGCACTCCCTGGTTCATCGCCACTCCCCCGATGAACGCCACGGGAGGCACCACCGCGCGCCCTTTCACCAGGCTCGACTTGTAGTTGCGCGCCACGGCGTCGCAGAGCCCGCGCAGAATCTGCTCCGTCGAGTAGCCCTTCTGCTGCGCGTGAATCATGTCGGTCTTGGCGAACACCGAGCAGCGGCCGGCAATCCGCGCCGCGCAACTGGCGCCGCACGCCGCCGGGCCCACTTCCTCAATCGCGTAGACCAGCCGCGTGGCCTGCTGGTCGATGAACGAACCCGTGCCCGCCGCGCACTCGCCGCTGGTCTGGTAATCCACAATGCCCAGGTGCTTGCCGGTTACGCTGGGGTCAAGACGCAGGTATTTGGACGCCTCGCCTCCCATTTCGAAAACCGTGCGCACCTGCGGGTAAAACGTCCGCAGCCCCTTGGCAATGGCGCGAAACTCATTTTCAAAGTAGATGCCCAGGACCTTGGCAATCAACTGACTACCCGAGCCCGTCACCCGGATGCCCTCCACGTTCTCTTCCGGCAGATAGTCGTAAAGCTCTTTCAACAGGTCGAACGTGGATTGGATGGGGCTTCCTTGCAAGCGCCGGTAACGCGAAAGCACCAGCGCCCGGCTGGCAAAGGGGCTGGAATCCGGGAATAAGGCCGCATAAAAGGTCGGGGATTTCTCCGCCAGGGTGCGAAAACGCGGTCCGTCGTCCGGCCCGCCAATGGCCGCGAGCTTCAAACTTACCGCGCCGATGTCCAAACCGATGTTGATGCTCATGGCGGTAGGTGTCAGGTATCAGGTGTCAGGTTTCGGGTGCCAGGTGTTAGGGGTGACCGAAACTCGAAATTCGAAGCTCGGAAGAGTTACGGGGAATTCTAAGCTTCCCCTCTGGCGCCTAACACCTGAAACCTGTCGTTCGGGTCAAAACACGCTAAGACCGACGGCAAAGAGGAAGTCGGGCAATTCAGATTCCGAGGGGTAACCCGAGGTTTATAATCAGACAACTTGGCAGATTGAAACGGAATCATAGTCCGATTTATAGCGACATTATGTCCCAGGAGATCGGGCCATCGGGTCATCGGGCCATCGGGTCATTGAAAACCTTTGGGCGCAGCCAAAAGTAACCAGACTTCATAATTCATCCTTCGTAATTCATAATTTCCTCTTTCTCCTTTCCTTTCAACAACTCATCGTGAAAACAAGTTAACTTGCTTGTTTTCATCAAGTCCTGAGGAGCACTTTTTTTGCCCCTTTGTTATCAATAAACTCTGAGGAGCACTCTTCATTTTTAACATCTTTATTGTGCCAGCGCCCCATTCCTCAACTTCACCTGAATAACTCCCATGTTTTCAAACACTTGATTTTCTGTACCGACCATTGAAATTCTCCCAATCATGAGCTAAAGTATTTTTTTTCATAAACTTATAAAGATGACGCGGAGCTTTCACAGATTTCCCTCTCGCAGCAGTGGCGTTCAGCCATCAGCCTTCACCCTTCATCCTTCACCCTTCAGCCTTGCCCCTAGCACCCAGCCCCTGACACCTGACACCTGACACCTGACACCTAGCCCTACTGCGCGTTTCCACCGCGACATAGTTCTCCGTGTAATAACCTAGCAATAAGCCGTCCAGAAGGAAGGCAAACATGGACCACATGCCCATCGGCAGGCGGAATTTTTGAGGTTTGGCGCCTGATTTTCCTACCCGTAGGAAGTCTCTGCACGGAACTTTCCGCGCGCCCTAATTCCCCTCCTGGTTTCAGGAGGGGTGGTCGAGTTGGCCGTGGCGTTGCGCCAACCCGCGGGATCGAGGATTTTTCGTAGCGGGCGGTTCGCAAACCGCCCCTCCATCATGCGCGATGATCCGGAGGCCCTGGTTTGTGCTGACCCACGGCAGTGGCGACATCCTGTGGTTGCGGCTCCGCCGCGTGGTGCGCCCGCTCGTTATTGAGCCCCCAAGGGGCGACCTAATCTAGCCCAGGCCATCGGCCTGGGTTAAACGGCCCCCTCCATTTCAACGGCTGAGCCCTGAAGGGGCAACCCACCATCTTGCTCCTCTCCCATAGCGATTGTTACGTGGGTTATGTTAGCGCGCCCCTTCAGGGCTTGAGGCTGTGACCGCTCTCGGATCCCAGGGCGTTGCCCTGGGCTGGGCTAGGTCGCCCCTTTGGGGCTCAACTTCCTCGACGAGCTACGGCTGGCGCAGAGCGCAACTCTGCGCTTCAGCGTGCTATATTCGCGCTGGTCATGCCCACCCACAAACGCCATTTTGCGCGCGGACGGCTGCCACTCCTGATCAGCAGAACCTATCGCCGCGCCAAGCTTTTTGAGAGTGATCGGCTCCGCCTGATTTCAGTCTTGTCTGTGGGCCGCGAGTTGCGCTCTACGCCAGCCCGCCAAGGCCCAGGTCAGGCCAAGGCGCTGGCGTTCGTTTGCACCTTGTTGAAGGCTTCCAGGACATCGTCGACATCGCTTTTTTCGCCGAGGAGCATGTTCTGCTCCAGGTAAAATGACGTGGCGCACAACTCATCGTTGCGCGGGAGGTGGTTTTCCCGGCGATAAGTTTCCAGGCGTTGGGGGGAGAACACGGCCTGAAAACCTCGCGAATTGAGGCACCGCTCAAGGAAGGGTTCCTTGTTGAGGGGGGCATAACCGCCATTCGCCATGATGCCCTCGGCTCTCAGGGCCGACACCACTTTGCTTCTCGGCACGTTCTTAAAGTGCTCCGGTTCGTACCGCATCCCAAAGCAGTAATGGTTTTGCCGCGTTGATTCGGGGTAATTTTGCTGCGTCAGGAAGCCGGGGATTTTCGTCAACTCCGCTTGCAAATAGAGGGCGTGTTTTTCCCGCTTGGCGCAAAGCTCCTCGTAGCGCTCGAGTTGCCCCATAAGCACGGCGGCGGCAAAATCGGAGATGCGATATTTGAATCCGCGAGTCTCGTAACGGTGAGTATTGGGGTCCCCGCCAAAATTTCTGAACATGTAAGCCTTGGCGATCAGGTCGTCGTTATCGCTCACCAGCGCGCCGGCCTCACCTCCCGGAAGAACCTTGGATTCCTGGAAGCTGAAGCAACCGAGGTCGCCCCACGACCCGACCTTCTTGCCCTTCCACTCCGCATGGTGCGACTGGCAAGCGTCCTCAATGACGGGGATGTTGTGTTTTTTGCCGATGGCCAACACCTTATCCAGGTGGGAGGGCGCTCCGTAGATGTGAACTGGGATGATGGCGCGCGTGTGCTCAGTAATGCGGTGTTCGATATCGTCGGGGTCAAGTTGAAAGGTTTTGAGATCGGAGTCCGCGAAGACGGGCAGCGAGTAACCCATCATGATGGCGTCAACCGTGGCAATGTAGGTGTACGGCGAAGTAATGACCTCATCTCCCGGCCCCACGCCCAGGATTTCCAAGGCCAATTGCAAGGCGTGGGTTCCGCAGGGAGTAATGACGCAGCCACGCGTCCCCACTTTGCCCGCCCAAGCCTTTTCAAACTTGGGAATGAATTCCCCATCCGACGTACACCAGCGATGGTTGCGGAGCGACTTGAGGATATTCCGCTCGTCGATTTCCGTGGTTTGGGGCCAATCGGGGAAGGGGGCCGACCGGACGGGAGTACCTCCGTGCAGGGCCAGCGCCTTGGGATCGCCGGAAATGGCAAAGCTTCGTGGAACCGCGCCTGCCGCTGCCAAGCCCACCGATGTTTTACCCAAAAACTCCCGCCGGCTTAATGTTGTCTTTTTTTGCATTTGATAGCTCCTCCCTCTACGAATCGTATCGACCCGGTGCGGTCAATCATCCCTCTCATCAGGGTTGCTTGCAACGGTACTGCGCGGCGGGCGTCGTGTCAACCGCGAGTACCGAACTGCGAGTGGAGAGCGAGTAGCGAGCTATTCTATTGACCCAGCGCGGCAGAGCCGCAACCAAAACCAGCCTCTCTGTGTCCTCTGTGCCTCAAGAGATTTCACACAGAGCACACGGAGCCGCTCAGTGGACTCTGTGTGAAATCTTTTCCTGCCACAGAGGACACGGAGAAAAATCTTCGCGGCGGAAAAAGGTCCCAGGAGCAAGTGCTACAGGGTGGCACTTTATGCCGCTTAACCCCCTCCAATCACAAATCACCAATCACCAATCGCTCAATGAGTCACTTCCTGCTCATTCCATCCTTCGTGTTCCTGCCAATCCATGATGCGGAGGTGCTTCTCTTCGCGGGGAAGTTCGGCGAGCGTTTTCCTTTCACCTTCGGCCAGGTTTCCATCCTGGGATTGATAAATCCAAGTCACTTCCTGTTTCATTGCGGCGGCTTCGCCACTCAGATGGACCACGAAGTTTTCATATTTGTAAGGGGCGGGTTTGAAGCCTCCCGAGCCGTAGACTTGGTCGGCCAGCACGATGGTCTGGGGATCGAGCGCCTTTTGCTTCAGCAACGCCTGACAGGCTTTGATGGCGAACCAGTTCGCCGTGCGGTGGTCCACATGCCGCTCATCGGGACCGGTCAGCGCGATGATCGCCGGGTGAAAATTGGTAATGATTTGCCGGATCGCCTCAATCACCGCGTCGCGCGCATACGGCAAGTTGGGTTTGTAGACGTTCTCATACGGCGCGTGATCGCAGGCAAGATAAATGGAAAGGAAGGGGTCGGAAGAATCTTTGTGCTCAAACCAGATGGCCCCCGAGCCCCCATCCGGCAAGCCCAGATCGATGAGTTTGTCGCGCGAAAGGCCCAGGTGTTCGAGCACCTCGGCGGATTCCTCCAAACGTACCGTGCCAAATTCGCGCGCCTCGTTGGGGCCGCAGGGCTTGTCGAAGTAACGCTCACACGCGCCCACGTCGCCGGCGGTAAGGATCAGGACCTGCACGGGAATCCTGGCTTCCACCGCCGCGCGAATCAGTCCGGTGTAAGCTTGCTCATCGTCCTCATGCGCGCAGATCACCATGAGCGATGCGGGAAGCTCATTCACGGCGATCTCCGTGGTGGTGCGAGCCAGAAGTTTGCCCCCACTGCCGGCGAGCGTCAGTTCCACAGGGTAAGTGCCCGGGGTCTCGGTGGAAGGAATTGTCCACGCGTCGGCAGCCACTTTCTGCGTGGCGCTGGTGGCAAGGTCAATCCCGGAGGCGAGCGTGCCGGAGTAAACTTCCCTGCCCCTGAAATCCGTGATGCGCGCCTGAAGGGAGGCTCCGCTCCAAGCTTCGTCCCCGGAGTTCTTCAAGGTGACAGCGATCTTCACCGTGTCTCCGGGGCGATAGAGCGTATGCGAAGGGTCCGCTCGCACGGCCGCCGAAATCTGCCCCGGCGCGTAGAATTCCCGGTACTTGGTAAAGTCGATAAAAGAATTGTAGGGATGTGTGAAGTTGCGGCTGTAAGGTTTGGGCAGTTCGCGGTCCCAAGCGCGCACAATCGCCGGCGGGGTGAATTGCATGTCGTACAGCTTGGTACGGTCAGCATTCCACAACGCCACGGTGTAGGTATCAACTTCCGGGGGAGGGATTTTTTCATTGCCCAGGGCTATGCCGGAACCCATCACATCTCGCTGCTTGCCGCGCAAGAAGGTTGCCGTCCCGGCGGTAATCATGGGGACGGTCACCGCGGTTCCGGCCGGAATGTCCAGATGCTCGCGCAGCATCCGGATAGCCAGGTCCGGGTTGTCGTGCCCTCCCTGGGAATAGAGCGAAATCCAAGGATAATTCGCGTTCGAGAACTCGACGCGCAAACCTTTCATATCGGCGTCCGACAGATTTTCGAGCCCCACCTCACATTTGATCGGCTCGCCCACGTTGTAAACGGTCTTGTCGAGGGTCACGCGCGAAATTCTCACCACTTTTGTGTACACCACGAAGCCGCGCACTTTCTTCCTGATCTCGGGTAGGTGCTGGATTCGGTCTTCGACGTGTAGGGTGAGAGTGTAAAGGCCGGTGGGTGCCTGCGGTGGAATCGGCCACCCCACCTGAAATTCCTCCACGCCGGGCTTGGTTTCCGGGAGGCGGTCCATTTCCACGCTAGTGTTTGCGGTCGTCCCGTAGTATTGGATTTCGGCGAAAACCACATAGCGTTTCGGCTGGCCGGTGAGCCCGTGCACGGTGGCGTGAATGTAAGCGAACGTGCCGATGTTGAACCCTGTTTCCATGGGCCCCCCCTCGACCGAAATTTCAGCCCCCCAAAGCGGCCCGCTGATCAGGAAAAGCGCTCCTGCCAGCGCAGTCCACCACCCTTTTCTTTCGAGCATCTCTTCTCCTTGTCCCCGTGGGGGATTCCCGTATTATTGCTGGTACTCTTGGCCAGTTCAAATTAATTCGCGTGAGCCCTTGCACTGCCTGCCCGCCGCATTTAGAATATGCCCGCATAGTAAGGCCGTGAAAAAACCACATCTTCACTCCCGCTCCCAAGGCCCTTCGCGAGCCGCCTCTGTCTACGGATGGGTCGCGTTGCTCGCCATGCTGCCGGTCTGCGCCGGCCTGGTTCTTCGCCACCGGCCCGTGCTTGCGGAAAGCTCGCCGGGGGTGGGCGCGAATGCTTTGCCCAGTGCCAGTGCGGCTTCGCCCGGCCACTCCTGGCACGACAGCCTGGGCGATGGCTTCCCTGACAGCGCTCGCCTTGACGGTGCCCAGGACCGCGAGAACTTCATCCGCTGGTTCACCTTCCTGGCGGAAACGCAGTACTACGCCCCTACGCCCCGGACACGGGCGGAGGTCGAGGACTGCGCGGCGCTGGTTCGCTTCGCGTACCGGAACTCGCTCGAGGCCCACTCGCCCGCATGGCGCGAGGACGCCGGGCTTCCCTATGATCCGGGCTTTGGGGACATCGCGAAATATAATTATCCTTACGGGCCGCTGGGGCGGGCGCTATTCCGCACCCGGCCCGGCCCCGTTGCTCCGGGGGATATTGCGCAAGGCGCTTTTGTGGAGTTTGCCGACAGCGCCACGCTCCTCCGTTACAATACGTACCTGATTTCGCGCGACGTTCGGGCGGCTCAGCCCGGCGACCTGCTGTTCTTCCACCAATCCGTGCAGCGCGAGCCTTTCCATACCATGTTGTTTGTCGGCAAGTCGTACTACCAGCCGCAGGGCACGGATTGGATCGTTTATCACACCGGCGACCTGAATGGCCAACGTGGCGAGATTCGCGAGGTGCAGACGGGAACCCTGCTCGAACACCCCGACCTGCATTGGAGGCCGCTGCTCAATAATCCGAATTTCCTGGGAATCTACCGGCTGGAAATTTTGCGTTAGAAGGCTAAAGTCGAGAACTTGTTATACTTGTTATAACGGATTTTTTCACCTCGAGCAGGCGAATGGGAAGATGTTGACTCGTGCTCTGGAAGGGCGGGGCTTCAGCCCCGCCGGGTCCACGGCCATGGGGAGTGGGGCTTTAGCCCCTGAAACAACATGGCTTGAGGGCCTAAAGGCCCATTCAGGCGTCATCCGGCCGGCGGGGCTAAAGCCCCGCCCTCCGGTTTTGCCCTGGGGATTGGTCCTATTTGAGGCAAAGGCTCGATGACACTCTGATGAATTCCGGCTTGCCATATTACGGCTTCACATCGCGGCGGCCCGCGGCCTTACGAGGGATTCGGGAATCTGCCGGATGGGTCCTGGCAGCGTTGTTCCTCTTCGTGGGCCTGTTCGCCGCGCCCCCGGCCGCACTCGCCCAGGAGGGGACCCCCTCCAAGGAACCGTCGTTTTCCGTCTCTTCGCGCCAAACTTACGCGCCTTCCCAGCAACCGAAAATCTGGATCAGCTTTCGACAGGTCGATCACCTGGACTTCCGCGTCTATCGCATCAAGGACCCGATTCAGTTTTTCTCCAAGCTGAAAGACGCCCATTCCTTCGGAAGCGAAAAAGCGGAACTGGCGCGAGAGAAAACCTGGCTCGAGCGCTTTCACGAGTGGAAGCGTGGCTTGCGCGTGAGCATCCGGGACTTCTTCCGCTCCCAACTGCGCTTCGAAACGCGCTGGCAATACCACTCCTCGCGCATGCAGGAGCGAGAGCTGCAACGCATTCCCCTCGATGTCACCGCTTACGCCCAGGTGCCTCTTCTGAACCGCCAGCAATTGGCGCTCGGCTGGCGCGAGCTCCTGCCCAAAACCCGCGATACCGAGTACCAGGAAATCCCCGTGGATTTGCTTGACAAGGGGCTATATCTTGTCGAAGTCGCTTACAACGGGTTGCGTGCGTACACCTTGCTGATGGTCACTGACTTGGCGCTGGTTTCGAAAACGGCTCCCGGCCAGGTGCTACTTTTTGTCGTTCGCCGCGACTCCGGCACGCCGGTGGAGGGCGCCACCGCCGTCATCTTCAACAATCATAAGGAGTTAGCTCGCGGCTCGACGGACGCTTCCGGGGTGTTTCAATCCACTTTCAAGGAAATCAAAGTTGACAACTCCATTATGGTGGCCACGGCGGGTCAGGACGTGGCGGCCACCAGCGTCGAGCCCTTTTTCTTCTTTGACACTTCCGCGACGGATTACGTGGGGTACATCTACACCGACCGGCCGGTCTATCGCCCCACGCATCAGGTTGATTTCAAAGGAATTGTACGCGCGCGGATGGGCGGCAAGTTCAGTTTGGACGTGCCGGGCCCGGTCACGGTGGAGGTTACCGACTCCAATCAAAAGACCATCTATCAACAGAAGCTGGAACTTTCGCCCTTCGGGTCCTTCCATGGCACGCTGACCCTCAGCCCGCTGGCGGCGCTCGGCGCCTACGGCATTACGGCGCACATCGGCGACAAGCGTCTTTATGGGTCATTCGAAGTGCAGGAATACAAGAAGCCGGAGTTCGAGGTCGCCGTCTCCACCGAAAAGGCGCGTTATCTTCAGGGCGAAACGATCCAGGGCACCATCAGCGCTCGTTATTATTTTGGCGCACCCGTCTCGGGCGGCCACGTGAAGTACTCCCTTTTCCGCTCCAGCTATTGGTTCCCCTACTGGCGCATCCTTTGGGGCGATGAGGAGTTTGAAGGTGACGAGGGCGAAGGAAATTTCAACGAGGACTATTTCGGGCAGGAGATCAGCCAAGGCACGGGGCAATTGGACGCCGACGGCGTGCTGCACGTGACTTTGCCCACCGAAGTCGATAATCAAAAACGCGTGCTTTTGCCCACCGATGTCGATAATCCAAGACGCGACTATCGCTACCGGATTGAAGCGCATGTGACCGATGCCAGTAACCGCGAGATCGTAGGTGGGCACAGTGTGATCGCGACCTACTCGTCGTTGGTTGTGCTCCTCGAGACCGACCGTTACGTTTACACGCCCGGGCAGCAGGCGGATGTGACCGTCCATACCCTGGATTACGACTCCAACCCTGTCTCCGCCAGCGTCCAATTACAGTTTGAGGGCCACCGGTCCTGGGATTCGAACCAGTCTCATGAGATTCTTTCCCAGGCAAGTATTTCCACTGATGCCAACGGCGTAGCTCACTATACCTACACCATTCCTAAGGTACCGTGGCTCACAGTTCACGCAAGCAGCTTCGACGGCAATCAGCGCAAAGCAATTTTCTCCACGAGTTTTTGGATCTCGAGCGGGGGATCGGTTGAGGGAGAGGAATTGATTCATGCCGTTAGCATTTTTCCCGATAAGCATTCCTACAAACCGGGAGATACGGCGCACGTGTTGATTGCCACCCATGCGACCGGCGCGCAGGTTTTGGTGACCACCGAGGGGCAGCAGGTTTACACCTGGTCGCTGCACCCCGCCGCCGGCGATTCGGTGACCGTGGACATTCCCATTGAGGAGCGCTTCGAGCCCAATTTCTTCCTCAACATCGCGTTCGTAAAGAATGAACAGCTCTTTGAGAGTTCGAAGAACATCTCCGTGCCGGCGGCGGAGAAAGTTCTGAAAGTCACCGTGGAAACCGACAAGCCGCAATACCGGCCCGGCGAGCAGGTTGCTTACACCGTCACCGCGCAAGACGCGCAGGGGCGCCCGGTAAGCGCGGAGTTGAGCTTGGGGGTGGTGGATGAGGCCATCTATGCTGTCCGCCCGGATAGCGTTGCACCCCCCGAGAAGGTGTTCTATGCGCGCGGATGGGACAAAGTCATGACGCAGTTTTCCACCGCGTACTGGTTCATGGGCTATTCGGGCCGGCACAAGATGGAGCTCGCGCAACTTCGCGCGCCCACGCGGCTGGCCGATTTCAAGAACCCGCAGACGGTACAGCCCAAAGTTCGCAAGTTTTTCCCCGACACCATCCAGTGGCTGCCCACGCTCGAGACCGATGCCAGCGGCAAGGCGCGCGCGTCGTTCAACTTCCCGGATTCGCTCACCACGTGGCGGGCTACGGTACGCGCCGTCACGCGCAACACCCTGGTGGGCCAGGTGGTGGCGAAAGTCATTACCCGCAAGAACCTGATCCTGCGCCTGGAGACTCCGCGCTTCATGGATCAAGGCGACACCGCAACGCTGGTGGGCATCGTCCACAATTATCTCGCGACGGATAAGACCGCGAAGGTCTCACTCGACGCGCAAGGAGTGGAGCTGGCCAGCCCCGCGGAAGCCAGTGTCAACGTTCCCAAGAACGGCGAAGCCGTGGTGACGTGGAACGTGCGCGCGCCGAAGATTGCGCAGGCGAAGTTCCTGGCCAAAGCGCTGACCGATGAGGAATCCGACGCGCTCGAGCTGGAGATGCCGGTGGAGCCCTGGGGGCTCCAGCAGAGCGTGGCGCAATCGGGAGCCATGCGGGCCGACAAAGACGAAATCAAACGGTCGTTGGTTCTCCCCCAGGACGTCAACGCCGATGCCTCCACGCTGCGCATCGACCTGGCGCCTTCGATTGCCGGCACTCTGATGTCGGCGCTGGATTTCCTGGCCACGTATCCTTACGGGTGTGTTGAGCAGACCATGTCGAGCTTTCTGCCGAACATCCTGGTAACGAAGGCCGTAAAAGATTTAGGGCTGACACCCCCCGCCGCCTCCACCGAGCTGGACAAGAAAATTGCCGCCGGGCTCGAGCGCCTCTACTCATTCCAGCATGACGACGGCGGGTGGGGCTGGTGGCAGACCGATGAGACCCATCCCTTCATGACCGCTTACGTGGTGGCGGGCTTGGCGCAGGCGAAAGAGGCGGGTTACCCGATTGACGAGCAACGGCTGAAGCAAGGCCGCGAATCGCTGCTGAAGCAGATAAAGGAAAATC
>JBEKAD010000008.1:0-21212 GCA_050018435.1 Terriglobia bacterium | reverse complement strand
CCATTCGTCTCGACGATCAGCGTGCGCGCACTAAGCTGGTGAAACCAATAGTCCTCATAATACTTTTCGGCGGGCTTGGGATAAGGGCGCGGAGCCCGATCATGGAAAAGCAGCTTACGCGTTCGCCAGGTTTCCTGAAGGGCGAGGGCCAAAGCCCGCTCCTCTTCTGCCCAGCCGCCCTGGGAATAGACCGTGGGCGCGAACACTTCCGTCGGAAACATGAAGTTATGAAAGTCGACCACGCAATAGGGCCGCACGGCTTCCAGCAGATTCTTCGTGGCCCGCGTCTCCGTCCCATGCGTATCGTCCCAATCAAACCACATGTCGAGTCCCTGGTCAGTAAGGCTCGAACCGAGAACGCGCCCGGTCGCTTCCCATTGGGCAATCTGGTCGGGCGTGAAACGCATGGGAGGCTTCTTGACATAGGTGCCGTAGAAAAAGTGCATGGGCTCGTTGCCTTCGGCGAAGAACTTTGTTTTGTTGGCCTCCGTCCATTCCGGGAGCCACGTACCATGCCAGGAGTCTGGGAAGTGTCGTGAGAAGCGCTCGGCGCCTCCGGGATTGAGAAGAGGAATTACGTGCAGGGTGACGGCCTTTAGTATTTTCTCCCTCTCCACGGAAAGCCCGAAGGGGGCGGAGGCGTTGAGCAAGGCGTCGATGTATGCAAGCACCCCGCGGGGTCCACTCGGTTCGCAGCCGTGCATGCCCGAAAGGATGACGGCTTGCTTCTGGCCCCGGCCAAGACGAAGGGCGTAAACGGGCAAGCCCGTAGCGGAGCGCGCAATCTCCCGCAATTCGCAAGCGTCAGGATGCGCATAAGCGAGGCGGCGAAGACGCTCCAGGCCATCTTGGACACTAAAGAACCAGTAGCGCTCCTCCTCCTCTGACCAATCCACAAAATCCCCCTGCGTCGAAAGATGCGTTTGCCCACGCGCCTGCATGGCCATGGTGAAGGCTGCTACACCCAACTGAAGAAGGGATTCCCGCCGGTTCATACCTGAGACCTCATGGTTATTCGCCGCCTGGTTTCGTGGGTGGATTCGTTGAACCGAGCCCGCACTTCCCCGCCAAGTCGGCAGAGCCACCCGGAGCGAACTCCCGTGCCGTGGCCAGCCACGGATTATCGGGCGTATTGGGCAACAAGGGAAGGTTCCAGATAATGGCGCCGTCCGCATACCGGCAGCCAATCCCGAGCGCACCCCGGAGCACTTTCGGGGCAGGCCGGCCCGCTTGGTGCCATGAGGTCTGATGGGCATAGACGCCGGAATAGATCGGGAAGCGGTTGGCGACAATCACACGGCTGTCTTCTAACAGCGTGCGCAACCCGGCATTGTGTTCCAGGTTGACCCACCAGAACCAAACTCCGTCCACGCAACCCGCCAGGCGATCTGCCACATCCTGATCCAGGTCGTAAATCGTGGGGACAAAAAGCAGGTGCGGGTTAATTTCTTGCTTGGCTTGGTAGATCTGGTTCAGATACGCGCGCGTAAAGGTTTTGGTGCTGATACCGCTGAACAGGTCATCAATATTCACTCCTCGCAGTGCGGAGTACTGAAGGGAGAGTTTCGCCATCTCTTTCATCCACCCCACGTAATCGGTCCGATAGGGCAGCGAACTCGCTCCTTCGCTGGGCGGAATCAGCACCGGCCACACGGAAATCCCTGCGGGCTGGGCGGCAGAAACCAGGCGCTTGAAGTCAGCGAATGTGTTGGGCGGACTATTCTCAATAACTTGAGCCATGCAATTGAAATGATTATCCTGAAGGGCGCGGATCGTGGCAGCAACGTCGAGGGCGTTGTCCGTGCCGCGAAGGGGTTCGGCCCAGGCACAAGGGGCTGAACCCATCGCGTGCCCTTGCGGGGGAGAAGACTGTCCGGCGGGCGGAGCCGCTGTCGCCCCCAAAGAGGAATACAGAAGACCGAGGAGGGCGAGGAAGATCCCACGCCTGGTTCTCCGGCACCCACACCACTGCTCTTGACCCATTTTCAATCCCCAATTCCAATTCTTGGCGAGAAATACACCGTGGAGAGAGCTTTGACCGGGGCCTTTCTCGATTCCCAAAACACCGGTGCTCAGGTTCGGTCCCCCTATCTTCTCACGTTCCCTTGCGGGCGCAAAGGCCTTCCAGGGCCCGGCCAGCGAGGCCGGGCCCTGGTTCAGGTTAGAAAACCAACTTGAGCGACAACTGGATGACGCGGGGGTTGAAGAGGCTCCCACTGTCCTGATGATTGATGGGGCCGTTAATTATCGCGCCAAAGACATTGGACGACAGGCTGTTGCTGGGGAATTGCGGGAAATAGGTTTCGCTGGAGGGGAGGTTGAAAAATTCCGCGCGGATCTGCAAGTTCGCCCGCTCGGTGAGGCGATTGTTCTTGAACACCGAGAAGTCGAGGGCGGTCTGATGGGTGGCGCGCAAAACATTCCGACCGAAGTTCCCCAGCGTCCCTAGCGGCGGCGTAGTAAAAGCCGCGGGGTTAAACCACTCGTACATGCTCCGCGTAAACCCGCCGAGCGGAGGAGTCGACGTCGTGTTCGGTTTCTGGACGTTATAGCTGTTCCCGACCTGCTCGCGGTCGCCATCGCCGGCGCCGACGTCAAACGGCGGGCCATCGGAAAGCGTCAGGATGCCATTGGCTTGCCAGCCGCCGAAGATCCGATCCATTACTCCGCCGTGGTTCAGGAACGCCTTTCCCTTCCCCACGGGGACCTCATACACCCAGCTTCCTACCAACCGGCGGGTCTGGTCGAAGGCCGCCGAGCCCCACAACAAGTTCAAGTTATGCGCATCCGGCGCGATGGAAGAGATCGTTCCGCTCTGGGCCTGAATCTCGGAAAACTGGTCAATCGCGTGCGCCCAGGTGAAGGAAACGAGCGTCTGAAGCCCATGCGAGAAGCGCTTGTCCAGTTTGAAGGTCATCGCCTCGTACCTTGACCCCAGGATGTTGGCGTTGGCAAAGCTATTTTGGGCGAAATTCTTGTAGGGGACGCGGTCCTGAGTGGGAAAACACGAGACATTCAAAGTACCGGTGGGGCACTGCGAATCGTACTGGACGCCGTTGTTCGGAAGGCCGACGTCGCCCGTGGGGGCAGGGTATCCTTGGTTGAAGATCCACTGGATGGGCTCGTGGACGCCATGCGACCCTTGGTAGCCAAGCTCGACCATCGTGGTGGGCGTAACGGCATACTCGATGTTCAGCGCCCACTGCTGGAGGGAAGGAGTTTTATTGTCCGGAAGCTGGCTTTGCGGATTGGGACAATAGTTCGAGATGTCGATGATTTGGGTGCCCGCGGAATTAAAGATGTTTGCCGATGGGGCGGTGCAGTGAGGAGCGGGGAAGGTACGCCCGGCAATCGTGTAGGGCGCCGGGAACATGCCCCCAATTTGAAGCGGCGGCGTGCTCTCCAGGAGGCTGGGAGTCGGCAAGGTGGGCGAAATATACGGGATGTCCATTTTCACCGACTGCGTGTTGTAGTATTGCATCAGGATGTCGTAGAAGATCCCATAGCCGCCGCGCACCACGAGTTTGTTGTTGTTCTTCCAGGGGCGCCAGGCGAAGCCGATGCGGGGGGCCAAATCGTGGTAATCGGTATTGATCAAGTTAGGGCTGACGCAGCACCCGTAATACGTGCTGTTATTCACAAGCGAGGCGTACGAGGAGTTGGCGTAAACCACGCGCCCGCCCGCGGTACTAAAGTCAAAAATTGACCCGCCATCGCTTACGTCGTGGAAGGGGGTATGGAGCTCCCAGCGGAGGCCCAGGTTCAGAGTCAACTGCGGGGTGACGCGGAAGTCATCCTGATAGAAAAACATATAGTCGGTATTGCGCAGGCGGGAAATGGTCTGCGGGAAAGCGCTGAAACTGGGCTTGGAGCTTAGATCGCCCAGCAAGAAGTCGGCGAAGCCATTGCCCGTGCCCGCCGCCCCGGCCGTCTGCGTCATGCTTGGGTCGTAGGCGGTGTAGGCGCCACTGAAACTCATGGTTCCCATCCCCGAGGCGTTTTTCTCGAACCCCTGGTTGCGCCGCACATCCAATCCCATCTTCATCGTTTGGCGTCCGCGCGTGAGGGTGAGGTTATCAGCATACTGGTAGGTGTTCACGATATTAAAGATCGGTGCGGTGCCGCCATACCCCACACCCGAGTAGTTGGTGCCGGGCCCGACGGGGGGCAGGGCGTAGTTGGCGGGATCATCCCAGAGATTGGTTATCCCGGCCGCCTTCCAGTAATTGGTTGCGCCGTAGGCGGTCTGGAAGTCCTGTATAAAGTTGATGCGGTTGAACCCCAACCACGCCTCGTTGAGCGTGCGCGGGCCGAAACTGTGAGCCCAGCGCAAGGTGCCCAGATATCCAGTTTGAGTAGCGTTGATCCCGGACAGAGGGATGAGCGCAGGTTGGGGCTTGAACTCCTTCTGCCACATGAATTCCCCGAAGATCCGGTCCGCTTGCCCAATATTGTGGTCCAAGCGGGCGAGGTATTGGTTCATGTTGTCCTGGCTAGATATTGTGCCCTGATAGTTCAGACAGGGCAGCGTGCAAGTAACATTCGGCGCGGGCCAGTACGGCAGTAAGTTTTTGCTCACGGTCGCGATGCTCGCGGTGGGCAGGCCGGCGCCAACGATCACGTTGCCGGTATACGCGGTCTTCAGCACGGGAGAATTCGTCGCCGTAGGGCCCGTCGTCGAGCTGTAGTTAGGGTTGGTCGTTGCCGTCAGCGGATCGTAAAGCTGGGTGGGCCAGTCGGAAAAATTGCCGGTCATCTCCGCCGCGGTGGGGAGTTGCGTTTGACCAAGGGATGAGGTCAGCCGGCGCCCACCCTGATAATTGAAGAACCAAAACGTGCGGTCTTTGCCGTCGTAGACGTGCGGAAACACCACGGGACCGCCCAGCGTGAAGCCGAACTGGTTCTGCTCGAAGGGCGGCCGGGGATTCGTGCAAGGAGGAATTTGGATTTTCCCATACTTGGCGATGGCCGCCTGGCACGTGGCGCTGGTGGCGTTGAGGTACGAGGCGCGCGGGGTGGCGGGCTGAAGCGCCTCGTTGCGGAGGAAGTCCCAAGCTGCCCCGTGCAAGGAGTTGGAGCCGGATTTTATCGCCACACTGACTTGGCCTGCTCCCATCCCGAAATCCGCCGAATAGAGCCCGTTTTGCAGCTTGAATTCCTGGATGGCATCGACGGTGGGGATATTGGACTGACCCTGAAAGAACTCGTCGTTGCTGGGGACTCCGTCAATCACATAGGCCACGGAGGCTGGGCGCGACCCGTTGATGCTGGCCAACCTCCAATTATCGTTGTACCCGTGCAGGCGAATGGTGGCGCCTTGGGAGATGCCGCCCTGGAGTTGCCCTGTACCCACATTAAGGAAGATCAGGCTGGTAAAATCCCGCCCGTTGAGGGGCAACTCCGTCATTTCGCGGTTGGTCACCACCGTGCCGAGCGTTGCTTGGTCGGTGGAAAGCATCGGGGGGGTAGCCGTCACCTCCACCGTTTGGGTCGTTTGGCCCACCTGCAAGGTGAAGTCCTCCCGCACGGCCTGGTTGACGTCGACCGTCACGGAATCGGCAACTTCCTTCTTGAACCCGGTTTTCTCGGCCTCCACGCGGTAACGGCCGGGGAGGAGTGCGGGGAGATAATAATCTCCGCTGTTATCGGTTGTAAAACGGAACGAAATGCGTGTGCCCAGGTTCGTGACCGTCACCTGGGTGCCGGGCACGGTGGCTCCCGAGGAGTCCTTAACGTGCCCCACGATCGTCCCGCTGGAGGTCTGAGCCTTGACACCCTGAACTCCGAGAACCGCAATCAACACGCAAACTACCATGAATATGTTGACACACTTGTGCAGCATGGAATTCTTCTCCTTATCCGAAGGTTTTTTGGCCCAACACCGACGCATACGTCACTCGTTCTATAGAAGAGAACGACAAAGCATCAATGGTCGGCATTCTGCCTCCGGGGTTTCTTCCTGTCAAGCAAAATTTACGATAAAGCACCCAAATCGGGTGAGGTGTTCATTCTAACCATTAGAACGACTCCGCTGGCCGGTGCTTGCCAACTCGAGACCGGGCGCAAACCCCCATAGCTGGACACCTATCGACCAGCACTGCCGAACCCTTCACAAAGGGGATGCAGCACCTATTCCAAGAACTCGGCATAGCAGCATGAACACATCGACAAATCCTTTTTCAAGTTTGGGCGCAAGCGCCTATAGCCGGCGTGGCGAAGGCGCTCGCGTTGAGGCAAGTCACATCGCTCTGCGTCACCGCCTGCGGGTTCCCCACAAAGTTAGCCCTGAACGCATCGCCAAAGGCTGTTCCCATCTGACTTACGGGAGTCGAGCGGGGGCAGCAGTAAAACGTCCCAGCACACATTGTCCCGTTGCAAGCGCATCGGCTGGCAGTTCCATCCATTATTCTTCCTCGCGACGCTTTAAGCCCTCGGGCAAGAACTGTGTTGAAATTTCCCGCCGACCGTACCACGGCGAACTTACCAAGGTCGAACGGAATACGTCCTGTGCAAATTGGCGCCCGTCACAGACCAAAGGTTGCCGGGCTTGCCTGGAGTGGCATAGCAGCGGACGGAGCCATCGTGGCATGCCAAGATTATTTCGTTGTAGCCGTCTTTGTCGATGTCGCTGACAAAGGGTTGGTTGATAGAATCCGGCAGTGTGGCCTTCCACACAATTCTGCCCTGAGGGTTCACCACATAGGCATCGCCGTATGCCGGATGTCCCTTTCGATATCCGTAGCCACTAGGGTTGCTGGTGGTTATCAAAATATTAAGTTTGCCGTTGCCGGACAAATCGGCGATGGCGGGATCCTGGCTGCCGAGCCAAGTACGTGCGACGGAGGTCCTCCACTTGAGCTTTCCGGTTGCCAGGTCCATACACCGAATCTCGTTCCTGTCAACAGCAAGGCTTCCCCCGTCCCGACTATCCGTGATTCCTGCCGCCTCCGGCACTCCGTCTCCATCCAGGTCCGCTACGGCCATACCCCCGCATCCCCAATCAACTCGATACTTAATACTTCCGTCGCCTCGAAAACAAAACAGCCCCGACCAGGGCATCTTCGCACCGTTAAGCAAGTCCAGCTCGACCTTGAGAATCTCAGGGTGACCGTCCCCGTCCACATCCATAATGACCGCCGGAGTTGAGCCCATGTCTCCTTGGATACCATTTCTCCGCCACAAAAGGTTTCCTTTGCCATCCAAGGCGAGCACGGAAGAGCTGTGATCCTGGTTAGCATATTCTGTTCCCAGAACCAATTCAGGTTTCCCATCGCCATTGATATCCCCGAACGCCATTCGACCGTGGCAAATCGAGATGTGGTCGTCATACACCCACTTGAGTTCGCCGTCTTTGGCGCCAAAGCAGCGGACCGCGGCTTGATCGCCGTACACTAATTCTTCTGCGCCATCGCCGTCCACGTCCGCCATAACACAACAGCCATTCCCATAGAACTGATTGGTGGTAGGCTGGCACCAAATAATTTGACCATGGCGTGCACTGACCAGGCGCGCTTCGCCGATCGAGCCCTTCGTGTCGGGACCAGATGCGTAAAAGATTGACGGCCCAACTCCGTGAGGTTCCAAAAAGTTGGGGAACGGTGAAATTCCTCCGCTATCAGCCTCTTTTCTGAAAATTTGCTGACCCCAAGAGCTAAGCGCGGTCAGAAAACCTGCGTGGGGTGGAGGGGATGAATTGTAGGAAATTTGACTCGTCAGGAATACTCGCACTTCTCCGTCCACTTCCCCGGCGATCACACCGTCGTTCTCAAGGGCGGTCTGAAATTTCCACTTCACAGGGTATTCAACCCTTGTGCTTCCGAACGCAACCCGGTCGACCAAGTGCACTCCAATCGCGCCTGAAGCCCGTTGCAAAAAAGACCTGCGAGTCCAATTCTTAGTTGCGACCATAGGATTTTTCTCCTTCCACCGGAAAATCCTTTTTTGCTCGCCTATAGCCTTCGTCGAGCAACTGGGCGACCGTCCCTGCCGCATAAATCGGAATATCGTCCGCACGCGGCGGGATTGCGGCGAGCACCTCGCGCGGGTGCAGCTTACCGGCAACGGGCCACTCGATAAAGACCTCGTGCGCCTTTGGGATCGTCGCGTCGCCCGCCACGCCTTGGGGCGCTGTCTCCATTCGGCCGGGTCGGCCGCCCCCACGCGCCGCCCCGGTCATGGCCTTGGCCATGAACGCTCGTCTCTCCATTCAATATTCCCTCCTGTCTGCTTGGCACGGGTCTAACTCAGAAGTACAACTTCACCGCGAACTGGATAATGCGCGGGTTGAAGAGGCTTTCGCTGTCTTGCCGGAAATCGCTCGCCTGCGCAAAGGAAGACCATTCTGTTCTATATCTTGGAACGCTCCGACACCGCGAGCGCATTTTCGTTCGGCAAGGTGACAGTGTCAAGGGAATACAAGCTTAAGAAGCGAAGGTGGGACAGGCAAAGGTAATTCCAGCTAATAGAACGATGGGAAAGAGCCGATGAACATTTTTCTGTACAAACTTGCCGAAGCTTGTTAATCTGGCGCCTTCGATGCCGACCAATAACTACATTTCTGTCGTTGACAAAGCCATGCGCGTGCTGGAGGCCATGCGCGGCAAGCGCGAAGTCCCTTTGGGCGAGATTGCCTCTTCTACCGGCCTGATCAAGAGTAGCACCTTCCGGATTCTCTTCACGTTGGAACGCCTCGGATACGTTGAGAAGAGTGGGGGTGGTCGATACTCGCTCACCGCAAGCTTGGCGCGCCTTACGAGCGACCAGCGGCCCTCTCCCGATCTCGGCAACCTGGCAGAACCTTTCATGGCCGAGTTGTTGCGGCGGTTCCGGGAAACCGTCAACCTCGGCGTTTTGGACGGCGGCGAGGTTCTCTATATCCGCGTCCTGGAAAGTTCCCACGCCTTCCGACTGGCCGCCCACGCCGGCATGCGCAGCCCGGTTCATTCGACCGCGCTCGGCAAGTGTCTACTCTGTGGCCGGCGGCGTCAGGAGATTGAGGCGATTTTGAAGACGCATCCGCTGCGGCCGACAACACCCCGCACCATCCGCGATCGGCCCACTTTTTACCGCGAGCTCGAACGGGTTCGGTCCCGTGGCTACGCGATCGATAACCAAGAGGATTCCCACGGGGCCCGCTGCCTGGCCGCGCCGATCATGACTCCTGCGGGCGATATCAGCGCCGCGATGAGCATTTCGGGCCCCGCGGCACGGATGATTCCACGAAGGGACCGGGAGATTGCCGAAGCGCTGCTGGAAACCTGCGGGAAAATCGCAAGGCTGCTCGGTTACACCACGAGCCGACAGAAAGGCCCGGGTCTGGGAGGCCATTAGCATGGACCTCGCTCTTTTTGGCGGACAACCCGTACGACAGAAGCCGTTCAGCCCCTGGCCGACTTACGGAAGCGAAGAGGAGAATTCGCTTCTGGAAGTCCTGCGCAGCCGTTCCTGGGGTGGATACAGTGAGAAGGTGAAGGAGTTTGAATCGACCTTCGCCCGGCTCCAGGGAGTCCAACATGCCATTACGTGCGCCAATGGGACGGTCGCCTTGGAAGCGGCGTTGAGCGCCGTGGGAATCCAGTGTGGAGACGAAGTAATCGTTCCCCCCATCACTTTTATCTCCACCGCGACGGCGGTATTGTCGCGCCACGGAGTCCCGGTTTTCGCCGATATCGATCCGAGCACCCTTAATCTCTCGCCGGAGGCGGTCGAACAAGCCCTTTCCCCACGCACACGGGCCATCATCCCTGTCCACTTCGGAGGACATCCGGCGGACGTCGACGCGCTGGGCGCCATCGCCCAACAACATGGGTTGGCGATCATTGAGGACGCCGCCCATGCCCACGGAGCGGCGTGGCGAGGCATCCCCGTGGGCAATTTTGGGGTCGCCGCGACATTCAGCTTCCAGGGGTTCAAGCTGGTAACGGCCGGCGAGGGAGGCGCGATCCTCACGAACTCGAAAGCGCTCGCCGAAAAGATCTGGAGCTTCTGCAACCTCGGGCGGCGCGACGGTGGGGGCTGGTTCGAGCACTTTACCTTGGGCACCAACTACCGCCTGACAGGATTCCAAGCTGCCGTGCTCCTGGCGCAACTGAGAAGGCTTCCGGAGCAAAGCCGCGTGCGTGGGGAGAACGTGCGGTACTTTCGCGAGCGGATGCGGACCTTCCGCGGTCTCACTCTAGCCGAGGACGACCGGCGGGTGAGCAACCATCCCCACTACATTATTACCTTGCGCTACGACCCTGCGGCCTTCGGCGGCGTCGACCGCGATTTGTTCCTGCGCGCCCTGCACGCCGAAGGAATTCCCGCCCAGCCAGCCTATCCTTATCCTCTGTACCGCAATCCGCTCTTCTGCAAGGGCTCGCTTCCCCCCTGTGGTTGCGGAAAGTGGAACAGCCGGCAGGATTACGAGTCGCTGTTTCTCCCGGAGAGCGAGCGGATCTGCAAGGAGGGCATCTGGCTAGACCACTATATGTTTCTTGGGACTCGTCAAGAGGTTGACGACGTTGTCGCTGCCTTCGAGAAGATTCAGCAACGAGCGGGTTCCCTTTTGCAGCTTCAGGGGAGCGCCTAGGAATCGCCGCCATGATCCGACAAAAGCAACTTGCCATCGCCATCCTGGCTCTATCCGCCGCCGTATGCGCGAACGCTCATTCCAGACCCTTACCGCCCGGCGCTCCGCAGCGCGCCTCTGATTTCACTCGCTGGACCTTCCGTGAAGACTTCAGCCATGGTATCCCCGGGTGGGTGAGCTTCCCGCTGTCCCAGGATGTGGGCTACGATCCTACGATTTATACGACGCAAGTGGCCGGCTCGCCGGTACTCGTCCGCGATGTGATCTCTTACGGCCAACGGCTCCTGCGTGTCGGACTGGTGCGGCCACTAAGGTTTCATGTTGCTCCATCTTCTTCCTTTCGGATCGTTTACGACTTCGAGACGTGCGGGAGAATCATAGGCATGCGTCTCGTCCTGGGGGCCGTGGATGGACGGCGGTACAACCATTCGCTCTCCTTCCAACCCGGCGCCCACGACGTACAGGTCGATGGCCGCCAACTGGAAATCCCTGTCGCCGGCGTGGATGTCGAGGTGATCGTTCTTGAGGCGGAAGTTGCGGCGTCTCCGTCCGGGTCCCATAGTCGGCTGACTCTCCACACCCTGGAGATTCAAGCTGAGAGGCCGGCCAGCCTTCCGGTTCGTGCGCCTGAACTGGAGCGCTCGCCGGTTGACGATGTCGCCGTGGCCCGAGAGGTGGTGACGGCGGGTAACCCCTTGAAGGTCGATCTGGGGCCCGGTTCCGCCGCGCGGGTAGCTGTCTACGACGAAGTGGGGGCGCTGGCACGCGCCGAGAACATTCCGGCAGGGGGATCTCGAGACGCGCAGGTTGCCGCTCCCGACAAGCCCGGCCTTTATAAGGCTGAAATCACCAGCCCCCCGGCAAGGTCGGAATTTTGCTTCCTGGCGCTGGGCAAGGTTCCCGCCCATCCTCGTGTTCTACTTACTCCCGAGCGCCTGCAACAACTGCGGTCGCAATCCTACTCGAACGAATTGCTGGCCATCGTGCATCGGCGGGCGGGCGAGCTGCGGAGTTCCCTCGCGTACAATCCCAAGGCGGGACAGAGCATCGCGTTGCTCCCGACCGTCAGCGTACTGCCCGGCATACCTCAATACTTTGCGTTGATGGAAAGTTACAGCAACGCTATCGCCTTCAACGCGCTCGATTTTCGCCTGAGCGGTGACCGGTCGGCGCTGGAGGCCGCGCGGCGCGCGTTGCTGACTGTTTCCGCTTGGCCCGCTTGGACACCTGCATGGTTCATCGCGAAAGGGCTCCACACCTACTACGAAGTCGGTGTATTCACGCAAAAAGTAGCACTCGGCTATGACCTCATCGCGGACGAGCTTTCGCCGGAAGAGAAATCAAGAATTGCGGGGGCATTGTGGGAGAATTCAATTCGTCCCACTTTAGATGGGTACTTCTTCTACGATCGGCTGCCGATCGCCGCCAGCAACCACGAGGCCCAATCGGTGGGTGGGGCTATTGAGGCCTGCGTGGCGCTGGATGGCGACGTCCCGGATTGGACGACGAGGTTCGGACCGGCTTTGGCGGAACTCGTCGTGGCGTATGAACGCCTGCTGGATGGCCTGTTCCCCGGCGACGGCAGCGAGGCTGAGCCGGCGGGCTATGAACACTTCGCCATGGAAGGGATGTCGTGGGGAATGGCAGCGCTGCACGCCCTGGACATTCGCCCCCGAGGTTTCGAGAAGATGGTGAAGGCCTTTTGGTGGCTTCGCTACGCCCGGGTTCGCCCGGACCTGTTGCTGGATACCGGTGACTTCGGCTCTGAGCTCGGGGCTCTCTCCGGGTACGCTTGGGGGGCAGAATACGCCGGCGATCCAGCGCTGCGAGCGTTCTACGAGACGGCGACTGGCGCAAGTCTGATGGGAGTCTTTGGGTTGCGTCCTACCGGGCGAACCGTCGAACAGGCTCCGGGCCTTCTGGACCTTGTCTGCTGCACGCATCCCTCGGAGGTGACGCCGGAACCACCGCTCTCACGAACCTTTCCCGAGCGCGGCAGTGCCGTCCTGCGCAGCGGCTGGCTGCCCCAAGATACAGTGATTTCCCTGCGGGTTGGTCCCTGGTTCAATCACGAGCACCATGACCAAGGGAGTTTTCGCGTCGCAGCTTATGGCGAGGAATTAGTGGCCGAGGCGGGTTACGCGGATTACTACAGGGATCCTCACTACCCGGATTACTTTACTCAGGCTCCGGCACACAATACCGTGGTCGTGGACGACGATCCCTTCAGCCAGGAAGATTACGACGGCCGATACTGGCCGGCGTTTCAGGATTTCGCGAAGTTCGAGCGACACGTCTTCTCCCCTGGCATCGATTATCTTACTGCTAACCTCGCTCCTGCTTATGGAGACGCAAGCCAGATCCACCGCCTGACGCGCGAGTATCTCTTTGTAAAGCCTGACATCCTCATCGTGCACGACCGCATTGAGGCCGCCAACCCTCATGGTTATTCATGGTTCCTGCATATTCCGCCAGGGGCACAGACTGACGCCGATGCCGCTCAGGCACTGATCCGCCGCAAAGCCGCATTGGCCGCACTCACCGCAGCAGGGGAGAACACCCACTGGAGACTGCAACCACAGCCGGTCCCCACCATCGCTTATACTGACTTCGATCGAACTTCGGTCGAGCCGCGTGAAGCTTTTCGACTGGATTCACCGCGCGAGAAGGAAGGTAACTTTCTCGTCGCCATGCATTTCCAAACAGCCTCGGAAGAAGCGACGCCGCTCGTGCCTCTTCGAACCGCGTCCGGGGATGGATTCCGGGCCCGAAACGCGAGCGGTTCGACAACCGCTTTATTCCGCCGCAACGCCGGACCGTTGATGGCGGGGGAAATTTCTGCTGACGGCAGCAGCCTTGTGGTTAGCGAGAGGGACAGCGTCGAGGAAATTTTTGCCGCTCAGGTGCGCTCCTTGCGCCGCGGCCAACAGTTATTATTGTCCGCCAACCCGGCGGTCGACGTGGTGTTGGATAACAACCCCTCGTTCGCTGATCTCCACGTGATGTGCACAGGTGAAACAGATGTGCGGATTCTTCCGAAAGAGAAGCCTGTTGAGGTGATCGTGGATCAAGTCCGCGCCGCTCCGACCTTCGCGGAGGGATTCATCTCCCTCGCGCATCTCGCCAAAGGAGAGCATGTTGTCAGGATCACCTATTGAGCCGGCTTTCAGCGAAGTTTCTGCTTGGGAGTTGTTTGACGCGAACGTGCGGATGGGCCCTTCCGGGGTGCATGGAGAGATCGCGCTCGAAGCCACCCATCTCCTGGCGGAAATGGATCGGTTTGGCATCAAGCAGGCCCTCGTCTCACACTTCGCGGCGGAGGAATACGACGCGGAGGAGGGAAATCGAGCCCTGGCGCGTGACCTTCACCCGCGTTTGGTTCCGGCCTGGGCGGCCCTGCCGGACCGGGGATTCATCGAGAAACTGTGGGCGCTCCGGCCCGCGGCGGTTCGCCTTTCTTTCGGAGCAAACAGACACAACTTCTCCTCGGCCCCCTGGTGTTGTGGAGAGCTTTACGAAAGCCTCCAGGAGCGCTCCCTCCTGACGATTATGGCGCGAGAAGACATCGAATGGGATTCACTGGCTTCCCTGCTTGACGATTTTCCCCGACTTCCCGTTCTGCTGCTTGAAACAGGGTATAGGGCTGACCGTTATCTTTTCCCTCTCCTCTCTCGATATTCCAATTTGTACATTGACACATCGACCTACGTCGGGCACCGGCAGCTTGAGAGCTTTGTCGATCGGTTCGGCGCCGGGCATTTGGTCTTCGGCAGCCGCTTACCGTTTTACACGCCCGGCGCCACTCTCGCGGTTTTGGCGAGTGCACGGATCTCGGAGGAGGCAAAGCTCGCCGTCGCTGGCGGGACACTGCGTCAGCTCCTCCGGAGGGCCACCGCATGAAATCTCCGGTCCCCATTTATGACTGCCATGGACACCTCGGCGCACACCCGGACTTCCCTTCTGTTAAACACCGTGCGGAAGAAATGATTCAGGTGATGGATCTCCTTAACATGGAAGTCCTCGCCATGACCTCGACGCTGGCCTGCTACCACGACTGCCCGCGCGGAAACGGCGAAGTCGCTGTAGCCGTGAAGCAGTACCCTCAGCGGTTTCGCGGCTACGTCACCGTCAACCCCAATCCTGAAGGAGAGGCACTGTGCGAACTGGACCGCTGGAGTTACTTCCATCGGCCACCGCTCATCAAGCTTCATCCCGACCTCCACAAGTATCCGGTCAATGGTCCCAAGTACCGGCCGGTCTGGGACTATGCCCACCAGACGCGAGCTGTGGTGCTCGTGCATACGTGGGACTCTGACCCCAATTGCAGCCCCCTGCTGCTCGCCCCCATCGCTCGCGAATTTCCCCAGGTCAAGATTCTCCTTGGCCACTCTGGAGTGACTTGGCGCGGCTACGAGCAATCCTTCGAAGTGGCCAAGGCGGCTCCAAACACCTTTCTTGACATTACCGGCTCCCAAAGCCACCGCACTATCATCGAGCGCGCGGTTGCTTGCCTGGGTGCCGGTCGGGTGCTGTTCGGGTCAGACCTGCCCTACCTGGAAGCAGCAGTGTCGCTTGGGCGAGTCCTGTCAGCCAGGATTGCAGATGCAGAAAAGGAACTGATTTTAAGGAAGAATTTCCTCCGCCTACTCGAAGAAGGTGGCGACTAAGAGGAGAGATATCTTCCCCACACGGGTAGTGGGTCAATTTGCTGCTGTAGCGGCGAGTTTATCCGTCAACTGACGGACCCAATGGCGGCGTAAAGCCGCCTCTACATCAAATTGACCCGCTACCACCACATGAGGAAGTTTGAATCATAGGAGGTTGTTATGGAACGCACGCGAATCGGCGTAATCGGTCTCGGAACCATGGGAAGTGTTTACGTGAAAATCTACTCGGCGCATCCGCTCGCCGAAGTCGTCGCCGTAAGTTCGCTGCGGCAAGATGAGGTAGACAAGATGCGCTCGCTCTACGGGATTCTTCACGGATATGCGGACTATCGGCAAATGCTGGAGCGTAAAGATTTGGATGCCGTGGTCGTCGCCACGCCTGACCGGCACCACTTCGAGCCCACCCGCGCTGTTCTGGAGTCGGGTAAGCACGCGCTTGTGGAAAAACCCTTCACCACCAGCACCACCGAGGCGGACGAGCTGATCCGCATTTCCCAGCGTGTGGGCAAGACCATCCAAGTCGCCTTCAATCACCGTTGGCTTTCGCCCTACCACCAGACCAAAACCGCCATTGAATCGGGTCAGATCGGGGCGCCCCTCGCGGGGTACGCCCGCAAGAACGACACGATCTTTGTGGCCACCGAACATATCACCTGGGCCGGCGAAACCACGTCCGCCTGGTTCCTCTCCTCGCACGATATCGATCTGATGCGCTGGTGGCTCGCTTCGGAACCGGTCGAGGCGCGCGCCTGGGGCCGCAAGGAGGTCCTGGCCGCGAAAGGCATTCCGACTTACGACATTATCCAAGCGCAAGTGAAGTTTGCTTCCGGAGCCTTCGTCACCTTTGAATCGGCCTGGGTCTACCCGAACACTTTTCCCGCGATTGTCGAATCCTTCATGGAAGTCATCGGGACCGCCGGGCACATCCATCTGGACCGCAAATGCGAATCCATGGAGCTCAGCACCCAGGAAAAGTTTTCCTATCCGAAATTATTCTTAAATACGGAGGTCTTCGGACGAATGCGCGGCGCATTTCCGGCTTGCCTCGAGGATTTTCTGTTCGCCATCCGCGAGGGAACCGAGCCTCACGTAACGGCGGCTGATGGCCGGCAGGTCACTGCGACGCTCGAAGCGATTCACCGCTCTTTGGAGACCGGCGAGACAGAAAAGGTTCTCCCGCCACCCCCCGAGATTGGAGCGCGTTATGCGCGGAGCTGACACCGCTGTCCTGACGGCGTATCTCCTGACCATGGTGGTGGTGGGGGCCGTTTACGTCGGGCAGATGAAGTCGCTCAGCATGTACTTCGCCGGCGGGAAGCGACTCTCCTGGTGGCTGGGGGGCGTATCGTTCCTGATGTCGTATGTGAGCGCGCTCTCCATCGTGGTCTACGCCTCGCTCGGTTATCAATATGGCCTGGTGGCGCTCTCGATTTACTGGACCGCCGTTCCTGCCACCTTGCTGATCACGGCACTGCTTGCCCGCCGCTGGCGACGCGCGGGTATTATCACCCCGGTTGAATTCCTCGAAACACGCTTCGCGCCCTCCGTCCGGCAGGTGTTCGCCTGGTCGGGGATTCCTCTCATGGTCATCGACGAAGGTCTGAAGATCGTCGCGGTGGGGATTTTTGTGTCCGCGGGCATGGGGATCTCGCCGCTCAAGGCCATGATTGCCGTGGGCGTGATCACCCTGATCTACACGGTGCTGGGCGGGCTGTGGGCCATCGTCATCACCGACTTTATCCAGTTTGTTCTTGTGACGACGGCGATTCTGATGCTGGTTCCCCTGACCTTGCACGCCGCGGGAGGCTGGCATCAGTTCGTGTCCACGGCTCCCGCCGGGTTCTTTCACCCGGTGAACGGCCCTTACACCTGGGGCTATTTGGGCGCGTTTATCGTTCTCACGACGCTGTCCCTGGCCGGGAATTGGTCGCTGATTCAGAAGTTTTATTCGGCACGCAGCGAGAAGGAATGTCTCGGCGTTGGCTGGCTGGCGAGCGTGTTGTTTTTCTTGCTTCCGCCCGTGTGGATCTTTACCGGGATGCTGGCCCGCACCTTTATCCCGCCCGGCGCCTTTGACCCGCAGACTATTTATGCGCGCGTCAGCGCTGCCTTGCTCCCGGCCGGGATGCTGGGGTTGGTCATTGCCGCGCTGTTCGCGGCCACCATGTCGGTGCTTTCTTCCGGATACAATGTGATTGCGGCGGTGTTGACGGTGGACGTGCACCAGCGGTGGATTCATCCCCGCGCCACCCAGCGCGAGCTGGTCATCATCGGACGTTCCCTAACGGTCGTGGTCGCGACGGTGGCCTTATCGATCGCGCTCGCGGTCACCCATTTCCACTGGACCATCTTCGACACCATGGTGGCAGCTTTTGGCTTTTTCCTTCCCCCCACCGTCTTACCGGTGTTGGCAGGCCTCCTGAGCCGACGGCTTTCCGCCCGCGGGGCCCTGGCCGGATTTTTCACCGGCATCGGGACGGCTTCAGGATTCTTGGCCTATAAGTTGGTGGCCAAGCCCGCGAACTTCACTGCCTTCCAGGCGGTCAGCATTGTGATTCCCGCGCTGGTGACGGCCCTGGTCCTGCTGGTGGCTGCCTTCTGGTTTCCGGCCACGGGCGAGGCCGCCGAGCGGGCCTTGCGGTTTTTCGCGCGTCTGAGCCAGTCAGCCGCCGCCGCTCCCGAGACCGGCGAGAGCCCGGCGCCGATTGCGGGATTGGTGATTTTCGCCATGGGTTTGATCTTGGTCATCGTCGGTTCCGGCGTCGCGTCCGTTCGAGCCAATACGCTGACCCTTGGTACAGGGATCATGCTTGATCTGATCGGTTTGGTCATGATGAGGTCAGGGGGCTTCTTGCGTCGCCTCTGGCCTCTGGCGGCGACGAAACAGCCTTAGTGCGGAAAAGGGATGCAACACCTGGACGCTATAGCTCGAATCGAAAGGAGGCTGGAAATCGTGATGAACAAAGCTCGTTTGCTGCTTTTGATCGCACTTTGCGCCACGTCGATGGCGGTGGCCCAAACGGCCGCTCCTCTTGCACAACACGAGCTCTACGGGCTGTGGCTTCACCCCGGGGACGCCGGCCATAGCAACGCAGAGGTCGCTGCTTACATGGAGAAAGCTCACAACGCCCACATCAACACCATCGTGTTGTTAGTCAAGGACGCGAATTCGCTTTACTATGCGAGCAAGCTCTTTCCGGAAGACGTGGATGCGGGGTACCGCAACTTTGATCTCCTTCGTGCTGTGATCACCGAGGCGCACAAGCGAGGCGTGAAGGTGCACGCTTGGTTGACGGATTTCCTGGAGAGTCCCAGCGGCTCCGCGTACAAACTTCATCCCGAGTGGGCGGCCATCAATCCCGACGGCGAGACGACCTTTTCCGAAACGCTCGGACCGAATCGCCCGTACCCGTACGTCTGGATGTGCCCCGCGCGCCGTCCGGGTTACACGGATCAGTATCTGCTCCCGGTCATTCGGGAAATCGTCACCAACTACGACGTCGACGGCATCCACCACGATTACGTCCGCTATCCGGGGGATGTGAACCCCGACGGATATTGTTTCTGCGACTATTGCCTGGAGCACATTTTAACTCACAGCCACCTGGCGTATGAAACCGAGCCGCACGAACCTCCTCTCGAACGCAAATTGCCCCGAGTTGATGCTGACCTGGGCCGGGAGTACACGCCGAAACCTCCGCAATGGGAGCAATGGAGCCGGCGCGAGAAGGCGAATTTCCTCCTGTACGGAAGGTATGAGTATGACTCCGCTCCGGACATGTCGTATTTCTTTTATACCTACCGCACGGACGCTATCAAAGAGTTTGCTCGTGCGGCCTACGAACTGGTGAAAAGCATACGGCCTAACGCCGTGATTTCCGCCGCAGTTTTCAAAAACCCCGAAACCAGCGGGAGGTTCATCGGCCAGCGCTGGAGCGACTGGACGCAGTATGTGGATGATTTCATGCCCATGACTTACCGGAGCCATTTCAGCGTTGATTGGGAATCCTTCTTAAAGGAATTCGGAGAGTACACGCGTTACCAGAAAAGGTGGGTGGACAGGAGCCGACTCGATCAGGGAATTGCCACGGGATACTTGTACCGGGAAATGTATGACCCCCTTAATAAGATGAACGTTGCCCTCGACCAGTGGGCAGCGCGTCAAGGTGAGGGTGGCGCGGACCGCGCGGAAGTCCTTCGCTTGGCACAGACCACGCTCTCCCAACTCCCCACCGGCCCACGCAAGAGCGAGTTTGAGCAGGCGCTCCAAAGCCTTCCCCAAACGGTTCATTCCGAGGCGGAACGCCAAGCCGTCTTGAGCCTGCGGCACATTAACGAAAGGCTCGTAAGCGATCCGCCGGCGGGATTCTTCCCACCGCAACGGCTTCTGGACTCAATCCGAGCCGCGCGGCGGAACGGCGCCGACGGCATCGTGTTTTTTGCCGGGGGCAGCATCCAGCAGGCGCATCTCTGGGAGGCAGTGAAAGAGGGATTCGGCCAGTGAGCCGCACGTTGCGTGACGAGCCGGCCTCGTGTCTACTCGCGGATGCAGGAGTAACACTCGAATGCCGTGGCCGTCTGTGTCGAAGGCTCCGGGTTGCGGCGAGGACATGCCGCCCCGCCGCCGGATGACGCGTTGAATTAATTGGACATCCCGGCGCTAGCCATGGGGGACGCTTAATTGACACTCAAAGACACGTGAGCGTATGTTGATCCTTTAGGAGGCTGATGAAAAAGCCTTGGAGTGCTGCCGTAGCGCCGGCTTCCAGCCGGCAACTCCTTTAGATTCAACAAGGGCCGGCAAGATGCCGGCGCTACAAAGGGCGTCACGGCGACTTTTTCATCAGCCTGTTAGAGCACATTCTCTTCACCTGGAGGCTGGAAGTGACCACTCTCATCGCGGGCGCAGCCCTCAAGGCCGGCGTGGCCAAGGCGGATATCACGCCCCCTGTGGGCCAACGCATGTGGGGTTTTGCCGCACGCGGGAGTCCCGCAACGGGAACTCTCGATCCACTGTGGGCGCGCGTGCTGGTGCTCGAGGTGGGTGAAAAGCGTTTGGCGCTGGTCGCCCTCGATTTAGGGCGGCCGTTTGGGCCGGCCTCGCTGGAGCGGCTGCGGGAGGGTGCAAAGAAATCGAGTGGCATTTCGTACGTTCTCGTCGTCGCCTCCCACACTCATTCGGGGCCTGTCATCAAGGATGAGTATCCACCCGGGAGCACGCCACCCTGGGAGTCAATCGCTATCGAGAAAATTGTCCGGGCCATCGACGCCGCGCATGAGCATGCCGCGGAGGCTCGCCTGGGCACCGGCTACGGCCTTGCCTATATCGGTCACAACCGGCGCCGAGTGAATGCGGATGGAACCATCACCTGGTTCGACCGCAACTTAACCAGGATTCCAACCTCCCCGGTTGATCCTACGGTCTCCGTGCTTCGGGTTGACACTAGCGAGGGCCAGCCTCTGGCGATCCTCGTTAACTACGCTTGCCATCCGGTGGTCTTGGGGGCCGACAACCTGAACTATTCGGCCGATTTTCCGGGAGTGATGGCGCGCACGGTTGAGCAGGCCCTGGGCGGGCAACCCGTTTGTTTCTTCCTTCAGGGCGCCCCGGCCGATATCAACCCCTATTACGCCGTCACTCCGTTCGAAGAGGATGCCAGCAGGTGGCGCGACTGGACGGGAGAGCGCCTGGGACACGAAGCCGCGCGCGTCGCCAAAGGCGTCCAGACGCAATCTGATTCCGAGGCGAGTCTTGACTTTGCCGAGGACGCGATAACCTTCCACTTGCGCTGGCAGCCGGAAAAATTCCGCGCAGCGCTACGGCGCTTCGGCGAGGTTTTCTTTGAGGACTTTGCTCCTACCATCCGAGAAGAATGGCAGTTGCCCGTGGCCACCGTTCTGCTCAACAAACGCATTGCCTTCATGACGGTGCCCGGCGAAGCTTTCGTGGAATTTCAAATCAACTGGCGCGATCG
>JBEKAD010000007.1:0-21383 GCA_050018435.1 Terriglobia bacterium | reverse complement strand
AATTTGATGTTCACCTTCGAGGATTTCCTTTCCGTCCCGGAGAGCAGTATGCGCGAGCTTTTGAGTCACTTGGACAAGAAGACGCTGGCGGTGGCCCTTAAGGGATCCTCAGAAGATATGAAGAATCACATTTTCAAAACCATGTCGTCACGCGCTTCACAGATGTTAAAAGAGGACATGGAGGCGCTAGGACCGGTGCGCTCCCGGGAAGTGACCACGGCCCAGCAAGAAATCGTGCAACAGGCACGCAAGCTCGAAGCGGAAGGGAAATTGACTCTGAAGAGCTTTGGGGATGATGCGTATGTTGTCTGATCCTAACCCTCCAACCAACGAAGCTGAGTCGCAGGCGCACGCGTATGTTTACCCGCCTCCCCTGGTTTCTGCGGCCGGGGCGAAGCCGTCTTCGTCCGGTGGCAACCCCTCCACCCTGGAACGCCTCTGGATCCCTGATGGCAAGTCGCCCGGTTCTCAGCCGGCTAGCGAAGATCAGATTCGAGCGCGGGAAGCACGCGCCCGAAAAGAGGGCCGGGATGAAGGGATGGCGCAGGGCCGGGCGGAATTTGAGAAAAAGTCGGCAGGCGAGAAGCAAGCGTTGGTTCAGACGGTTCGCGAGTTCGTCCGCGAGCGCGAAACCTACTTCCAGCGGGTGGAAGCTGAAGTGGTGGGATTGGCCGTGGCGATTGCCCGAAAAATTTTGCACCGGGAAGCCCAGGTTGACCCCTTGCTGCTGGCGGGAGTAGTACGCGTCGGGCTCGACAACGTCGCCGCCGGGACGCGTGTCCGGTTGAGAGTTCACCCTGACCAGATTCGGGCTTGGCAAGAATTCTTCTCCCTACAGCCCGACTTACAGTCGCTTCCTGAATTGATGGGCGATGCCACACTAGGGCCGGGGCGCTGCGTGCTGGAAACCGAATTGGGCTCGACCGACCTGACACTCGAAACCCAACTCAAGGAAATCGAACAGGGCTTTTTTGATCTGCTGGCCCAAAAACCCCAGAAACAAGCATGAAAAGCCCTTCGCTCCTGTCCCCTTACTTCCGGCGCTTGGAGACTCTCTCCACGGCGCGTTGGTATGGCCGGGTCACAAAAGCGGTGGGACATATTGTGGAATCGGAGGGACCATTCTGCTCCCTCGGCGAGTGCTGTGAGATCTTTGGACCCACCGGCGAGCCCCATGCGGGAGAAGTGGTGGGTTTCCGCGGCAATACTGTCCTCTCGATGCCCTTGGAAAGGCTGAGTGGCATTCGCTATGGGGACCGCATCGCTACCTGGGGCGCCAAGCCGACCCTGCGGGTGGGGGAAGAGTTACTGGGCCGCGTGATTGATGGCGTGGGCAAGCCCCTGGATTCCCGACCGGACTACCTTGCCCGTGAGTACTGGCCGCTGCACGCTCTCGGACCCTTACCGCTGGACCGCCACTCGATTCGTGACCCTTTGGGTTGCGGGGTGCGTGCTATCGACGCTTTCCTTACCTGCGGCCGCGGGCAGAGGGTAGGCGTTTTCGGGGGCAGCGGGGTCGGGAAGAGCACGCTGCTCGGGTTAATGGCCCGCGAGAGCACCGCAGACGTGACGGTTATGGCGCTGGTGGGAGAGCGCGGCCGCGAAGTGCGAGAGTTCTTGGAAGGAACCCTCGGGGAAGAAGGCAGACGGCGCTCGGTGGTTGTGGTGTCAACGTCGGACCAATCGCCTCTGTTGCGAATCCGTGCGGCACTGGTGGCGACAACCGTTTCCGAGTATTTCGCCATGAAGGGTAAAAATGTCCTGCTGGTCGTCGATTCCTTGACTCGCTTCGCCATGGCGCAACGCGAAATTGGCTTGGCGGCCGGCGAGCCTCCTACCGCAAAAGGCTACACTCCATCGGTATTTACCTTGCTGGCGCAGCTCATTGAACGGGCCGGGCACTTCAACAGTGGGAGCATCACCGCCTTTTACACCGTGCTCATGGAAGGGGATGACCAGCAGGACACCCTCGTGGATGCCCTCCGAGCGCTGCTTGACGGACACATCGTCCTTGATCGCCGCCTCAGCGCCCAAAACCACTACCCTTCCATCTCCATTCTGGACAGCCTGAGCCGCTTGATGCCTGCGGTTTGTAGTCCGGAGCACCTGGAAAAAGCGCGCCGGCTGCGAAAGCTCCTGGCCGCCTATGCCGCCTCAGAAGATTTGATCCGGGTAGGCGCCTATCAAAAGGGCCTTGACCCGGTTCTGGACCAAGCCATTGAGGTTATCCCGGCGCTAACCAAATTCCTTCAGCAGCGGGTGGATGAAAAAGCGCCCTTAAGCAGTACCCTGGCGGCCTTCAAGGCGCTGCCCGGGTGAGCAATTTTGGATTGAATAACCTGCTGAACAATTTTGGATTTTAGATTTTGGATTTTGGATTGAACAACCCAGGGAAGCGCATTCTTGAATTTTGAATTTTGGATTGAACAACCTAGAGGCCCATCCGGAAACCGGGTTTTCGGCGATTTCTCGGGCCGTAAGTCCTTTGTTTCCGACACAGGAGTTTCCCGAAGGGCCCTTTCTGGATGGGCCTCTAGGGAAGCGCTGCCCGGCTGACAAATTTTGGATTTCAGATTTTGGATTTTAGATTGAACAACCTAGGAGTCTGTCGGAGATAGATTTCGTTTCACGTAGAATCAACAACTTAGCGAGATCCAAACGTCTGTAAGTTATTGATTCTTCGTTGAGAGACTGTTATTTCCGACACACTCCTAGGGAAGCGCATTCCGTCTTCGACTGATGCTGGCTGCGCACCGCCTCTGATCTTGACGTTCTGCGGCACTTGCTGGCCGCACACCGTCCTTAATCCAAATCCAAAATCTAAAATCCAAAATGCACTGATTCCATGCCTTTCCGCTTCTCCTTACAAGCCGTCCTCCGATGTCGCGAGAGTTTTGAGCGGCGCGAGCGCCAACGCCTTGAGGTCATCACCCGCGAGGTGGTTAAGGCGCAACAGCAGCGGGAGCAAGCGAAACTTGATCGGGCCAATGCCTTGGGCAGGTTGCAGAAGAAACTCCACCAGGGCATGACCGCAGCGGAAATGCAATTTGAGTTGGCCTGCGATCGAGCACGCGTCCGGCGAATCGCCGCGTTGAACGAGCAACTTAGCAAGCTCGAGGACTTGCGGCGCCGCCAACTCGAGATCTTTCGCAAAGCCCAGCAGCAGCGCAAAATTCTGGAGAACCTCCGTGACCGCCAGCTTGCCGCTTACCGACTGGTTCAGGCCCGGCGAACACAACAGGAGATGGATGATAGGTTCCTCATCACGCACGCCGGGCAGACTGCCCGCGACAGTCAACTGTAAACCTCTATCGCCGGCAAAGAGTTCACAGTCCACAGTTTACAGTTCATAGTAAGAATGGAAAACGTCTTGACTGTTAACTGTCGACGGGTGAACGCCGTAAGCTTCAGTGTGCACCCGAGTGAAGTTACGGATTACCTAGCAGCCCACGACCGTGTTGTGGGGCCGGAAGCGGTAATTTCGATGTCCGTTCCTGCGCCGCCCAGATCGGTTAAATCGAGGACAATGGCGCCGTCCACTGAGCGGAATGCGGCGGGGTGGCTGGCGACGCGAACCACCAAGCTCTCCGGCGTCTTTACCCCGAACTTCCGCACAAGATAGGGGGCATTCAACGTCATACGCCCGCCGCCACCCGAGCGGGCGGAGGCGTGGATAACAATCGCCGCTTCCGTTTCCGAGAAATGCAAGGAGCCGCCTTCGCGCCATAGCGTGGCGCCGAAACCATCGTTGCGCCAGGCATCTAAACCTTCGTGTCTTTGCGTGATGGTCCAGATCTTGCCGCGGAACGGGTAAGCCAGCGCCATGGGACCATCCTGCGGAAGCCGTCCGTCGGAAAACCCGATCGACCCATCCCTTTCCGGTCGGACTCCGAACAGGCCCCGGACAATTGCCTCCACCCCCACGCAACCGCTGATCTCATTGGTGCGACCGGCGGAGATGCGCCCGCCGAACGGTTGGGATTGCGGGAACCGGGTCGTGTAGTCGTCGTTGGCGATTCCCTGCGGATAGACGGCGAGGTGTTCCGGCCACCACAGAATTCTCTCGAGCACCTTCCACGCCTCGCGAGGGAAGCCGGCCTGGTAGACGTCGGCCGCCAGTTGCGGGCCGTCGCCGATGTAGGTCATGGGGCCGGACCAGTCGTGGTCAGTCCAATCCCAAAGACGGTCTTTGATGGAAAGCGAGCGCGGGCCCCAGGGCCCCAGAAATTCGCCCTCGTTCAAATGCGCGACGAGGCGCCGGGCCCGTTCCGGCGGCACCACGCCGGGAATCCGCAGCAAGTCGAAAATCTGGATGGAGTAGATCGCCGCCACCGTGCCGTCTGCCTGGCGTGATCCGTACCAGCCCACGTCATCCATCCATAAGATGTCATTGATGGCGCGCCGGACGTCGGCGGCGCTCTGCCGGAACTTCGCTATCAAGTCCGCGTGCTCGGCGTCGTGTTCCTCCTCCAACAGGCCCGCCACGGTTTCGTAGACATAGGAACGCTCGCCATTGGGACTGGGCACTTCGTGAAGATAGCCGGGGCCGCTTCCGGTGGTCTTAATCTCCAGCAGGTTGCCATCGTCCCCGTAGTCGAGCAGGTGGTTGTGATCGGGGTCGCGGTCGCTCTCGCCGAATTGCGCCAGTACGATCAGCCATTGCAGCACCGTCTTGCCTTTCACTCTCTCCCGCAAGATTGCCCGGTCGCCCGTGGCGCGGATGTAGGTGTCGAGCGCCGATGTGAACGTGTAGGGATTGTAGGAGTAAAAGGGGTGTACCGGGTCCCCTTCGCCCCTCACGGGGTCGATCGAGCAACTCTCCGTGACTGGCGCGTTGAGCAGAGCCACCAGCATGCCGCGCATGCCGTTGGGGTCAAGTAGCGCGATCGGAACCGCAGTGTAGCCGAAGTCCCAGTGGTAAGCGCACATGCCACCGGAGTCCAACCCCAGGCCCGCGTACCACGGATCAAGAATGAACGTTTTCCCCACCTTCCAGCGGGCGTAGAGCAGTTGCAGAGCCGCCTGCTGGTAGAAGCGCACCACGCGCGGATCGGGATGGCTGAGTGCGGGCAGGCGCGTAAGAAAAGTTTGGATGTCGGCGTCCATGAGTTTCCGCGCCGCCGCGCTGGCCGCCTGGGGATCGCTCAGCAGTTGGCGCGCGGCGTCCAGGGCCTCGCCCCCCGAGGTGGAAACCGCCAGGACCACAAAGAACTCGCGGGATTCGCCGGGGGCGAGTTCGATGGTGCGATAGAGCGCGCTGGCAATGCCCTCGCCGCCGGATTTGCCGTGGGCGGCCAACTCGAGGGCTCCACTCAAAGAGGGCGCGGCCACGGAGGACGCGCCCGCGAAGCCCATGGCCACCGCGCCATCCCCCGCATCGTGCACCACCACGTCCGTGGCCACGCTTGCCGGCGCGGGTGGTTCCGCCGTGACCGTGCCGAAGAAGCCGGTGGAGGCATGGGGGTCGTAAGTTCGGGGCCATTGCTTGTCGTATGTCCACTGCCGCGGACGGTGCAGGGTGGGCTGCTGGACGGTGGCCAGCAGCAGCGAGCGCTTTTCGCGTCCGGGATTCTGCAATACCACGCGAAAGATGAAGCCCTGCGGACTGCGCAGCGCGACTTGTTCAACCTGAAGATTGCCGAGGCTGGTTTCTGTGGAAATGACCGCCCGCCCCGGCTCCCAAACCAGCGCGGCGGGAGACTTGATGATGGCGCCGCCCGACGCTTGTCCGTCGTAGTACCGAGCTCCAGTGGAACGGTCGAGAAGTGCAAACGACTGGCGCAGCAGCACGGTATAGGGCGGAGCGGTGAGGCGGTCGATCCCCTCATCTTTGGGTATCCCGGAAACGCTGCCTGAGAACACCACTTGCTGGTAACTCTCGATTTCCGGCAAGGCCCGGGCGGCAGGCAGCCGGAAATCGGAGGCCCGCAGCGTCGGCGGACGCGGCGTAAGGCGCTCGAACCCAACCGCCTCTTGCGCGCGCCCGGTGGGCGTCCATCCCGCCAACCCCAGAGCTGCCATCACCACCGCGACACGTAAGATCCGCCATCTGGCCGATGTTCGGCGCACCATACTCTTCCGCATAGTACACACCTCTCCTCGAGCACCAGCGCCACCAGCAGGCACGGTCAGCGCCCTTCTGACCGCGCCCAGGCTCGTCCGCGACGGTCGCAATCAACGGGTAATTTCGATCTCCGTTCCTGCGCCGCCCAGGTCGGTTAAATCAAGGACAATCGCGCCGTTCGCCGTGTGGAACGCGGCGGGTTGATTCGCGACGCGAACCACCAAGCTCTCCGGCGTCTTTACCCCGAACTTCCGGACAAGATAGGGGGCATTCAACGTCATACGCCCGCCGCCGCCCGAGCGTGCGGAGGCGTGGATAACAATCGCCTGTTCCGTTTCCGAGAAGCGCAAGGAGCCGTCTTCGCGCCATAGCGTAGCGCCGAAACCATCGTTGCGCGAGACATCGATGCCTTCGTGTCTTTGCGTGATGGTCCACGTCTGGCCGCGGAACGGGTAAGCCAGCGCCATGGGTCCATCCTGCGGAAGGCGTCCACTGGAAAACCCGATCGACCCGTCCCTTTCCGGCCTGACTCCGAAAAGACCTCGAACAATCGCCTCCACCCCCACGGAACCACTGATCTCATTGGTACGGCCGGCGGAAATGCGCCCGCCGAAGGGTTGGGATTGCGGGAACCGGGTCGTGTAGTCGTCATTCGCGACTCCCTGCGGATAGACGGCGAGGTGTTCCGGCCACCACAGAATCCTTTCGAGCACCTTCCACCCCTCGCGAGGGAAGCCGGCTTGGTAGAGGTCGGCCGCCAGTTGCGGGCCGTCGCCGATGTAGGTCATGGGGCCGGACCAGTCGTGGTCGGTCCAGTCCCACAGACGGTCTTTGGCGGAGAGGGAGCGCGGGCCCCAGGGACCCAGGAACTCGGCATCGTTCAAATGCGCGACGAGGCGCCGGGCCCGCTCCGGCGGCACGACGCCCGGAATCCGCAACAAGTCGAAGATCTGGATGGAGTAGATCGCCGCCACGGTGCCGTCGGCCTGGCGAGATCCGTACCAGCCCACGTCATCCATCCACAAGATCTCATTGATGGCGCGCCGGACCTCGGCGGCGCTCTGCCGGAACTTCGGAATCAGCGCCGCATGCTCGGTGTCGTGTTCCTCCTCCAGCAGGTTCGCCACCGTCTCGCAGACATACGAGCGCTCGCCATTGGGGCTGGGGACTTCGTGAAGGTAGCCGGGGCCGCTTCCGGTGGTCTTAATCTCCAGCAGGTTGTGATCGTCCCCGTAATCGAGCAGATGGTTGTGGTCCGGATCGCGGTCGCTCTCGCCGAATTGCGCCATGTCGATCATCCATTCCAGCACCGTCTTGCCCTTCGTCCTCTCCCGCAGGATGGTCCGGTCGCCCGTCGCGCGGATGTAGTTGTCGACCGCCGATGTGAATGAGTACGGATTGTAGGAGTAAAAGGGGCCGGTTCCCCAGTTCGTGGTGGGTTGGATGTCGTAGTGTTCTGTGAGTGGTGCATTGGGCAGGGCCACCAGCATGCCGCGCATACCGGCCGGATCCAGCAGCGTGATCGGAACCGCAATGTAAGCGAAGTCCCAGGCGTAAGCGCACATGCCGCCGGAGTCCAACCCGCAGGTTGCATACCACGGATCGAGAATGAATGCTTTCCCCACCTTCCAGCGGGCGTAGAGGAGTTGCAGAGCCGCCTGCTGGTAGAAACGGACCACGCGCGGATCGGGGTGGCTGAGTGCGGGCAGCCGCGTAAGGAATGTCTGGATGTCGGTGTCCATGAGTTTCCGCGCCGCCGCGCTGGCCGCCTGGGGATCGCTCAGCAGCTTGCGCGCGGCGTCCAAGGCGCCGCCCTTTGAAGTGGAAACCGCCAGGACCACAAAGAACTCGCGTGATTCACCGGGGGCGAGTTCGAGGGTGCGATAGAGCGCGCTGACGGCGCCGTCGCCGCCGGATTTGCCCTGAGTCGCCAGATCGAGGGCCTCGCTGGCGGAGGACGCCGCCACCGCAGACGAGCCCGCAAAACCAATGGCCACCGCGCCATCCCCCGCATCGTGCACCACCACGTCCGGGCCCACGCTCGCCGGCGCGGGTGGTTCCGCCGTGACCGTGCCGAAAAAGCCGGTGGAGGCATGGGGGTCGTATGTCCGGGCCCATTGCGGCCCGAACTCCCACTCCCGCGGTCGGTGCAGGGTAGGCTGCTCGACGGTGGCCAGCAGCAGCGAGCGCTTTTCGCGTCCGGGATTCTGCAATACCACGCGAAAGACGAAGCCCTGCGGACTGCGCAGTGCCACTTGCTCAACTTGAAGCTTGCCAATGTTGGTTTCTGTGGAAATGACGGCCCGCCCAGGCTCCCAAACCAGGGCGGCGGGAGACTTGATGATCGCGCCCCCTGACGCCTGGCCGCCGGAGTACAGAGCTCTGCTGGAACGGTCGAGAAGCGCAAACGACTGGCGCAACAACACGGCATAGGGCGGCGCGGTGAGGCGGTCCAATCCCTCATCTTTCGGTATCCCGGAAACGCTGCCCGAGAACACCACTTGCTGGTAACTCTCGATTTCCGGCAAGGTCTGGGTGGCAGGCAGCCGGAAATCCGAGGCTCGCAGTGCCGGCGGACGCGGCGTGAGGCGCTTGAACTCGGCCGCCTCTTGCGCGCGTCCGGTGGACGTCAGCCCCGCCAACCCCAGAGCCGCCATCCCCGCCGCGACACATAAGATCCGCCACCTTGCCGATTTTCGATACAACATTCTCTTCTGCATGGCACACCTCAATCCCCGGCCGCCCCTCTACGTACTCTACTCGGCCGGAAGGATGCTGGACTGCGGGCATCTGGCACCGCCGCCTCTCTGCTTCGAGCTTTACGCAGAGAGGCGGCGGTCCCGACGCGGAGCTGTCGCGAGTTAAAATTTGAACTTTACGCTTATCTGCGTGATTCTCGGATTTTGATACATGGTGCCCACGCTACCGAACCCGGAGTCTGTCGGCGTCGTGTCCGCACCGGCCCATCCATACGGATGGTTCATGGCATTCAGGAAGTGAGCCCGGAGGTCAACATGCACGCGTTCCCCAATCGAAATTTCCTTCGTCAAGGCCATATCCCAGTTGTTGATGTACCCGTTCCGCACGCTGGGCAAGTACTGAGGGAAATATCGCATGTTGCTCGCCGGCTGCGCGGTGGAGGCGGTGACAAATCCGGCGCTGGTGTTGAACCATTGAGTGGGCGTGCGCTGCTTGGCGGGTATAGCAATGTTGCTGAGGTTTCCATTGAAGAAGATGTTTCCCCAGCTCAGGGGCCATCCGCTCTCGAGACCGTAGACCGCGCTCACCCTCCATCCCCCCAGCACTTCGTCCGCGGCCCGGGGCATGGTCGAAAGAAACGCCTTGCCCCTTCCCACCGGCAGCTCGTAGATGCCGCTCAGCGCGAGATTCTTGGGGATGTCGAAATTCCCGAGGGTACGGGTGGGAACAGGGTCCATGGCGTTGTAATACGAATTTTGCTGCATCTGCCTCGACCACGTAAACGCTCCCGTAAGGGTAACGCCCTGACCCATTCTCCTCTCCACCCGCATCTGAAGAGAATTGTACCAGGTCAAACCTTGACTGTTGACCGAGCTGAGCGACGTGAACTGAGGGTAGGGATGGAGTAATGTCGCTCGCGAAATCACATTCGCGTTAAGAGTTGAGCCGGGCAGCAGGCCGGCAAAGGGATTGGGTATGGAGGCCGACAGGTAGTTGATGGTGGTCGCATCCCGCGAAGTAAGGGTGCTCAAGTATTGATCCGGCAACCCAGCGTCGGCGCGCCCCAGTTGGAGCTTAATGCACCGGTTGCCCACGTATGATGTCTCCAACAGAATACGGCCGGGCAATTGGTACTGAACGCCCAAACTCTCCTCCATCGTGTACGGTATGGGAGTTGACGGGTTATAGAAGCTGGGAGCGTTTCCCACGAACGTATTGACTCCCAGCGTGTTGCCAACCGGTAATTGGACTCCGCTGGGAAACGGCGTGGCCAGCGTGGCCGCGAACGATACGCCGCCGTTGAGTGACGGAACCATGTTGGTGGTCTGGCTGTATCCCATTTGATACGCCTTATCGTTTCCAAACACGCCGATCTGGACGGGATAAATCCCAAAGCCGCCCCGCACCACCATTTTCGGAGCCGCTTGATAGGCGAATCCGATACGCGGCGCCCAGTTCCCGCTGTTCGAACCCCAAAATCCTCTCGATTGTCCGCCGACGCCCGCAAACAGGATTCCACCGACCGGTTGAAATTGGCTGGCCGGGAGCGACGCGTCCGGCGCCGCCGCATAAGCCGCTTCCGCCGCAGAGGTAATGCTGAGCGACGCCGTCCGGTTAAAACCGTTCACGTCCCGATTGTACCTTTCCGTCTCCGGCGCTTGATACTCCCACCGGATCCCCAAGTCCACGGTCAGCTTTTTCGCGATCCGCCAATTGTCGTTCAGATAGAGCGACCAGAAGTTCGAGGCGAGCGACTGAAAAGCCGGATAGACAATAGAGCCACTGCTGGCGATGCCGAGCAGGAAAGACGCCATGCCCTGGCCGAGTCCCGAGGGTGAAGCCGTCGAGGTGTTCAGCGGACCGTTGGTGTAGGTGGTCGAGAAACTGAAGCTGCCCATGGCGGAGTTGGGAGTGTAATAGTTAAATTCGTACGAACGAAATTCGCCCCCAAACTTCAGGTTGTGGGTTCCGTGAATCTTAATTAACTGCGCGGACACCGTCTGATTGGTGCTGTGGTCGACGTCCGCCGATTCGCCCGCCAGTGAGTTCAGGCCGCTGATGCCGATAGCGGGGAAGCCCTTGCCGATTTCCGTCAACTGCGCCAACGTCGTGCCCGTGAAGCCGAGCGTCGCGGGGTCAACACTCTGCCACAGCGGAGCGTGCGCTCCCGCGTAGAAGTTCATTCCGTAACGCACATCCAAAACGAACGTCGGGGAAAAGGTGTAGGTATCGTCCAACGCCACTTGTCTCCCCGGCCCGCGGAAGGTTTCTCCGACCACCGGATCAGGCCAGTACGTCCGGTACGGCCCATCGGTCCGGATGGTTTCGATAGCCACCGCATAAAAACGCTGTTTGTCGCTGATGGTGTGGTCGATCCGGGTGGTGGAATTGTAATAGCCGCGCGGGGTTCCATTGTTCGAATCGATGTAGTTGTTGGCTCCGGCCGCGGTCGCACCCACCGTATAGTTGGGCGTAGGATAGTGGGCGACAATCGCCGTGGCGATGGGGCTGATGCGGCTGGGCGAAATGATGTTCCCCGCAATCGCCGTCCGCGAATAGGTTCCGTTCCCGACCGCGGTGGTGGTGGCCGGATCATAGATTTGGTAGGTTGAGCTAAGGGCCAGGAGGGCGGAGAAGTCCCCTTGCTTTTCGGCGGCGGTGGGCACGGTGGCGATATAGGCGCCCGTGCCGTCCAGTGCGTTCAGACCCTCGTACCCCTGGGTGAAAAACGTGCGGTTCCGCCCGTTATAGAGGTGGGGAATATATACAGGACCCGTCAGAGTGGCACCCCAGTACTTATAGAAGAAATCTGCGATGGGTTGGCCGGATCGATTCCCAAAGAAGCTGTTCGCGTCCCAATTCGGAGACCGGGTATCGTAATAAGCTGTACCGTGCAATTTGTTGGAGCCGCTCTTGACGTTGAAACTGATGACCACACCGCTGGAGTGCCCGACGCTGGCGTCGTACGGCACCCCGACGTTGAACTCGGAAACGATGTCTGCCGGCGGCGCGCTCACATTGCCCGAAGCCGCACTGGTGATACCCTCCTGCGTATTGGGCACGCCGTTGAGGAGGAATTCCACCGACCCCTCAGGCAGCCCGTTGTATTCTTGCTGAGTGGCCAAATTCTGCTCCAATTCCGGTTCATTAACGGGCGCCCCCGCAAACGTTCTCGCCGTGCCGGGCGTAAGATAAACCAAGGCCAGGGGGCTTCCGTCCGAGGTGGGCAATTCGGCCACCTGTGCCGCCTCGAATATCTGGCCCAGATTCGCGCTCGCCGTATCGAGAAGGGGCGTCTGCGCCTTCACCTCGATCGTCTGGCTTACGGAGCCGATTTCCAGCGTCAAATCCACTTGCATCAGTTGATCGATGCGCAGTTGGAGATTCGACCTCTCGGTCTTCTTGAAGCCCGGCGCGCTGGCGCTCAGCTTGTAAAATCCCGGCACCAGGTAAGGTAGGAAGTACGCGCCCACGGCGTCCGTCTTTCCCGTGTTGGTGACGTTCGTGGCAAGGTTGGTGGCCACCACGGAAGCTCCGGCAACCGTCCCTCCCGAGCTATCCAGAATCTTTCCCTGGATCGTTCCGCGGCCTTCCTGCGCGTAAGCGTTGCCAAGGAATGCTCCAGCACACAGAAGGATCGTGGATAGTGCGCAAACTTGGAGTCCGATTCTCTTCACATACGTTTTATACATCTTTCACCTCCTGTGATTTTCTTGCATCGTTGACCCTCGACCCGACGCAATTCAGGCATGAGAAGAAAAACACACGTAATACGGCACTATATACGGGACCGCCCTTGTGTCTGTCAAGAAAAAATTATTCTCACTGAATGAAACTTCTTGATATCAACGCAGGAAAGCGCTATAAGCATGGCAGCCCCGCAAGGCCCATCCTCGTCCGGTCTTCAGTTGCGGGTGGGGGAGTGGGCGGGCACGGCACAAGGAGATGATTTTGCCTGTGGAAAGTGGAACTGAGTCTCTTCCTCCTCGCGAGAAGGCGGCAAGGGTTTACTCCCTCGAGCTGGTCGGCAAGACGATCGACGTCCTTGAAACCCTCCGGCGCCAGGGCGAATTGCGCCTGACCGATATCGTCGAGGCTACACGGATAGACAAGAGCACGGCCTTCCGCATCCTTTATACGCTGCAGGAACGTGGCTACGTCGTTCGTGACCTGCGCACGAAGAAATTCCGGCTTCCCCTGGGCCACCGAAAATTCCGCGTGGGTTACGCCCAGCCCAACGCCGGCCATCATTTCGGCGATGTCGTCACCCAGAGCTTGCTCAAGGAGGCCCCGATACGCGGCATCGAGCTGCTCGTGGTGGACAACCGCTGGGATTCGGACGAAGCGGTCAAGAACGCGCACTGGATGGTTCAGCAAAAGGTCGATTTTGCCATTGAGTTCCAGGTCCATTATGAAGTGGCGCCCGTGATCGCCGAGATCTTTGCCAAGGCGGACATTCGCACGTTGGCGCTGGGCGTCCCCCAACCGGGAGCGATCTACTTCGGGCCGAACAACTACCGCGCCGGTCTGCTCTGCGGCGAGGTGTTGGCCCGGCACGCCGCGGCGCACTGGCGGAGACGCTTGGATCGCGCCATCCTGTTGGACTCCCCCTTTGTAGGACGCATGGTGCACTCCAGGTTCGTGGGAACCCTGAATGGAATTCAGCGAGTCTTCCCGAGCTTCGACCGCCGGCGGGTGACCTATGGGGATGCCAAGGGGACCACCGAGGGCGCCTACCAGGCCGCGGAGAAAATCCTGAGATCACTTTCGCGGCGTGACCGCGTCGTCATCACGGCCATCAACGAGGACGGGGCGTGGGGAGCGTTCCTCGCCGTGCGAGATGCCGGCAGGGAGCAGTTCACGGCAATTGTGGCTTTCGACTTTGCCGCCCTCCCCGCGTTTGTCGAGGAGATGCGCAAGCAGAATAGCCCCTTGATTGGTTCCATCGCTTTCTTTCCCGAGAAATATGGCCCCGAGGTCCTTTCAGTCGTGACGCGTTGCCTGAACGGCGAAGCGATTCCCCCGGCGGTTTACACAGAACACAAACTGGTAACTCGGGAGAATATCGACGAAATGTTGGCGGCGGCTAGAGGCATAATCGAAGCGCCTCCTGCCAGAGATGTCGCTGGTCCTGTGGAGTCAAAAAGAACCAACTAGCGCGGACCTGTCTTGCAGGTCCGCGGCTTTTCTTGTCCAGTCGATTCCGAAGCGCGCCCCCCTTCTCTCAACCTTTGAACTTACAGAATTGTCGGACTCTGGCTCCGCTGGGGGAGCGTTTCGACAAAAAGATGTCAAGAATGCAGGTTCATCCTGATAACTTACTGAAAACAAACTGGAAGAAAAATTCATAACGTCTAACTTTATGAAACTAAATAAGTTGCTATTCGTTGTAAACGATGATAACGGGTTATGACTGGTTATTGTTGGGCAGTATCGGTTTATCCACAATGAGGGCTCGACGGTCGGGCGGGGAGCTGATCGTATTAGCGGCGGACGTTGTCCCACCTATTCTGCGATTCCCATCAGGACTTGCCCAGTCAGTGGGCAACCCTTTCCCGGCCCGACAGTTCTCCCTTTCCGAACTTCCTCTCCTCTGTGTTCGGCACAGACCCTAAAAACTTTAATTCCCAAAGAGTTCCGTGCTCTAAGCACTTTCCCCTCACCAATGTTGCGTTTGGCGTTGCTCATGCTCCTTGGTCCGGGGCCAACGATTTTATGGAAACCCTTCAGGTCCAATCCGCTGGCGCAGTAGCACCGACGCTACTCGCCTCGACCGTCTTGGGTGGCACGCCCACTGCGGGTGACTCATTCGCCTTAACCCTTGGCCGTGCTCTTGAGAACATGCCAAATTCGGTTCTGGATGGGTCTTCGATCGCCCCCAAAGCATCTCCGCGCGAAAAACGGGACGCCGCCGACAGCCCCGATTCCACTTCGATGGCGGGGATTCTATTCAATGCCTTCGTCGCCGATATTACCCAACCCGCTCCGACCGTCGCTCTGAGCACCGAAGCTCCGGAGTCCACGGTCAGCCTTCAGAGCCCTGCCGCAGAATCAACCCCTGATTCACCGCTGAAATTCGATTCTGGTCTCAACACCTTGGCGGCCGAGACGAGCGCAAACATAGGAACACTCCCAATCCCGGCAGTCACGGGGGCCGTTGCGGCTCCCGGCGCATTGTCTGCATGGGCGAGCAAAGGCGTTGGGCTGACGGGAACCGCCAAGGCTGAGGCGTCAAGATCCACCGTGCGCGAGCGAGGCCAAGGCGCTATTCACTCCAGCGGTCTTGTCCCGACGACCGGACAGAATCCAACAGAGGACACATCCACGCCCCAGCCCGTAAGCGCGCCAGCTTGGTTCCCTTTACTTCAAGACACTTCCCATCTTAGCCAGTTTGTGGAACCACAGGTTGGAGGGTCGCTATCCGAATCGAAACAGGTGCGAGCCTCAAATCCAGTGTCAGCGCAAGAGTCCGAGACCCGTCAGGCATCGCTTGATTCTCCCAGTTTCACGGATTCTTGGCCAAAATTAGAACAACTCGACCCCGCGCAGATGCAAGCCGCTCCACCGCCAATGAGCCAGGATTGGCAGGCTGCTTCCCATCCCTCGCTGGCCTCGGGCCAAACGGAACAAACCGCTCCTGGTTCCGGCCCGGAGGCAAGCGATTCTTCCACGCCGTTCTCCGCGATCGATCATCCGGCGCTGGCCGAGTTTTCGAGCCTGCTGGGAAAGTTTGCGGGGGCAGATTGGCAGGCGGCTTCCCATCTCACGCTGTCCTCGGGCCAAACGGAACAAGCCGTTCCTGCGTCCCGCTCGGAGGCAAGCGTTTCTTCCACATCGTTCTCCGCAGCCGATCATCCGGCTCTGGCCGAGTTTTCGAGCCTGCTGGGAAAGTTTGCGGGAGCAGATTGGCAGGCGGCTTCCCATCCTACGCTGTCCCTGGGCCAAACGGAGCAAGCCGCTCCTGGTTCCGGCCCGGAGGCAAGCGATCCTTCCACATCGTTCTCCGCAACCGATCATCCGGCGCTGGCCGAGTTTTCGAGCCTGCTGGGAAAGTTTGCGGGGGCAGATTGGCAGGCGGCTTCCCATCCCACGCTGTCCTTGGCCCAAACGGAACAAGCCGCTCCTGCGTCCCGCCCGGAGGCAAGCGATTCTTCCACGCCGTTCTCCGCAACCGATCATCCGGCGCTGGCCGAGTTTTCGAGCCTGCTGGGAAAGTTTGCGGGAGCAGATTGGCAGGCGGCTTCCCATCCCACTCTTTCCTCGGGCCAAACGGAACAAGCCGCTCCTGCGTCCAGCCCGGAGGCAAGCGATTCTTCCACACTGTTCTCCACAACCGATCATCCCCCGCTTGGCCCGGAGGCAAGCGATCCTTCCACACTGTTCTCCACAACCGATCATCCCCCGCTTGGCCCGGAGGCAAGCGATCCTTCCACGCCGTTCTCCGCAACCGATCATCCGGCTCTGGCCGAGTTTTCGAGCGTGCTGGGAAAGTTTGCGGGAGCAGATTGGCAGGCGGCTTCCAATTCCACGCTGTCCTTGGCCCAAACGGAACAAGCCGCTCCTGCTTCCGGCCCGGAGGCAAGCGATTCTTCAAGACTGTTCTCCACAACCGATCATCCGGATCTGGCTGAGTTTTCGAGCGTGCTGGGAAAGGTTGCGGGAGCAGATTGGCAGGCTGCTTCCAATTCCACGCTGTCCTTGGCCCAAACGGAACAAGCCGCTCCTGCTTCCGGCCCGGAGGCAAGCGATTCTTCCACACTGTTCTCCAAAACCGATCATCCCCCGCTTGGCCCGGGGGCAAGCGATACTTCCACCCCGGTCTCCGCAACCGATCATCCGGCACTGGCGGAGTTTTCGAGCGTGCTGGGAAAGGTTGCGGGAACAGATTGGCATGCTGCTTCCAATTCCACGCTGTCCTTGGCCCAAACGGAACAAGCCGCTCCTCCTTCCGGCCCGGAGGCAAGCGATTCTTCAAGACTGTTCTCCACAACCGATCATCCGGATCTGGCTGAGTTTTCGAGCGTGCTGGGAAAGTTCGCGGCGGCGGATTGGCAGGCGGCTTCCCATCCCACGCTGTCCTTGGGCCAAACGGAACAAGCCGCTCCTGCTTCCGGCCCGGAGGCAAGCGATCCTTCCACGCCGTTCTCCGCAACCGATCATCCGGCGCTGGCCAAGTTTTCGAGCGTGCTGGGAAAGTTTGCGGGAGCCGATGTACCGGCCGCTTCCAACCCCCCGCTATCAACGGGCCAGATGGGACAAGCTGCTCCAGCGTTCGGCCCGTAGGCAAGCGGTCCTTCCACATCGTTCTCCGCAACCGATCATCCGGCGCTGGCCGAGTCTTCGAGCCTGCTGGGAAAGTTCGCGGCAGCAGATGTCCAGGTGGCTTCCCATCCCACGGTGTCCTTGGCCCAAACGGAACAAGCCACTCCTGCGTCCCGCCCGGAGGCAAGCGTTTCTTCCACGCCGTTCTCCGCTACTGATCGTCCGGCGCTGGCCGAATTTTCGAGCTTGCTGAGAAAGTTTGCGGGGGCAAATTGGCAGGCGGCGTCCCATCCCACGCTGGCCTCGGGCCAAACGGAACAGGCCACTCCTGCGTCCCGCTCGGAGGCAAGCGATTCTTCCACGCTGTTCTCCACGACCGATCATCCGGAGCTGGCCGAGTTTTCGAGCCTGCTGGGAAAGTTTGCGGCAGCAGATGTCCAGGTGGCTTCCAATCCCACGCTGTCCTTGGCCCAAACGGAACAAGCCGCTCCTGCTTCCGGCCCGGAGGCAAGCGATCCTCCCACGCCGTTCTCCGCAGCCGATCATCCAACGATGGCCGAATTTTCGAGTCTGCTGGGGAAGTTTGCGGGAGTAGAAGTCAACCTCAAAGTTTCCGGGAATGAGCCGGAGAAGTCCACCGCCGGAAATGGTCCAGTGGCGGTGAGCGCACTGGGCATGCCCAACACTGCTGTGAATTCAGTCCAGATTTCGGCCCCCCAAAAATCCGAAAACCTGGTGAATACTCCGGCGAAGGGAATGCTTCGCTCCGCGCAGGTCTCTGGCAGCGTGGCGACCGAGGTGGCTTGGCAAAAGGGCAAGGAGCCGGAGGCCGCAACCGTCCAAATTCCGCTCTCGTCCTCGGCAAGCCCGGTCCCATCCCCGCAGTTCGACGCGAGCTCACAACCTGCCAGCCCGGCAACGACTTTGCAGAAGGACGCGGCTCCGCAAGCCCTCGGTACTCAGCCCAGTGGCCCAGCCTATGCGAACTTAGGCGAAAGCGGGGCCCACGCCAACCTTACGGACCCATCGACGAGCGGCCAAGGAAAATCCGGGCAACAAAGCGGGCCGGGGTCGGGGGATAATCCCCCAGGCGTCAAAACATTCACTCCCGACCTCGCCAACAACCCAGCCGCCGATTCAACCGCGAACCTCCTCACGGCCCACGCACCCAGCGTTCCCACGAGCCATGCCAACACCTCGGCTCCCCAGACCGCGCCGTCTTCCACCCAGCCGCCCACGACGCTCTCGGCCTGGCAGAATTACGACGGCGGCGCAGGCAAAATTGTGCGGTCGGCGTCGCTCAGTGACTCTGCCAACGGCGCGGAAATGCATGTGGAACTTCGCTCCGGCGCCTTGGGTCCCCTGGAAGTTCACGCCGTCTTGAACGAAGGGTCGGTGGGGGCAGAGATTCATGTCCAGGGTCAAGAAGCCCACACGCTGCTGGCGGCTGGCCTCCCTTCGCTCGAACGCGCGCTGGGAGAGCGGAACCTGCGCGTGGAAAACATTGCCATTTACCAAGATCACGTAGGGGGAGGAATGAGCGGGGGAGAAAAGCAAGATTCGCAGTCGGGTTCTTCCCCATCGCCGCAGCGCCAAGTTTTGCCGTGGGACAACCCGCCGCAGTCCAGTAGTTCGGCGAGCAGTTCTTTAGAGGGAGAGGAATCAGCAGATCCGGCAGTCGGTCTGAGCGTTCGGGCTTAGCCGGGGCCGAAGGAGAATGATCCCCATGATAATGAATGGTATTCACGCGTACGACACGACTACGAACACCAATAGCACCAGCAGCTCAACGTCAACCAATTCCATAAATCCCGACGACTTCATGACTCTCCTGGTTGCGGAAATCCAAAACCAGGATCCGACGCAGCCCTTGGATCCCACAACTTTCATGTCGCAGCTTGTGCAGTTGAACCAACTCGAACAAGTGACGCAGATCAACCAGGTCGTGCAGCAGTATAACACCTCGTCAACGACCTCGAGTTCTACGCCCACTACGAATTAGGAGGAGAAACATGTCATCCTTTTCCACATCACTTTCCGGTCTCGATGCCGAGGAACAGGCCCTCTCGGTGATTTCCAATGATTTGTCCAACCTGAACACCACCGCTTTCAAGACGGAGACGCCCATTTTCAGCGACCTGTTTTATCAGATGTTGGGCGCAGACGGGGCCGGTGACCCGGTGCAAGTGGGGGTTGGCACCACGATGAGTTCCATCGCATCGCCGATTTCGCAAGGCAATATCGCCAGCACCGGCGTATCGACGGATGTTGCCATCCAGGGGAACGGGCTCTTTGTACTGGATCAGCAGGGTGGTACGCAGGTTTACACCCGCGCCGGTAATTTCACTTTGAATGCTCAAGGGAATCTTGTGGACAGCAACGGAAACAACGTGATGGGTTACGCCGCCGTGAACGGCACCATCAATACCAGCCAGTCCCTTTCCCCGATCGTCATTTCCAGCGGCCAAAGCTATCCTCCCAACGCCACTTCCAACGTCCAACTGGATATGAACTTGGATGCCACGGACACATCGCTCGCGCCGGCGACCGGGACTCTCACGGTGCCACCTCCGACTCTTCCGACCGCGGGCCAGACCGTTGCCATCGGGGGAACCACCTACACCTTTGCCACCACCATCACGCCCCAAAGTGCGGCCAACACGGTTCTGATCGGAGCCGGCGTCGCCTCGACCCTTGCCAACCTGGCGGCTGCCATCAATGCGACCCCAGCGGGGGCAGGCACTGCTTACGGCTCTGGCACCGTCGCCAACGCCTTGGTCAAGGCCACGGGTTCCACGGCCACCGCACTCAACCTGCAAGCAGTAAATACCGGGGCAATTGGCAATTCCGATGGCACCTCGACCGCCTGGACTGCCGGTTCATTCGGGGCCGCAGACCTGACTGGCGGCGTGAACGATCAGCAGGCGACCGGGACTCTCGCGGTGCCGCCTCCGCTCCCGACCCCTGGCCAGACCGTTACCATCGGTGGAACGACCTACACCTTTGCGGCAGCCATCACGGCCCAAAGCGCGGCCGACACGGTTTTGATCGACCCAACAGGCAGCGTCGCGAGCACCCTTGCCAATCTGGCGGGCGCCATCAACCTGTCTTCAACGAATGGGCAGGCGGCAGGCAAGACCTACTCCTCGGCCACCAGCCAAAACCTCACGGTCACGGCCACGGGTTCTACGGCCACCACGCTCGCCTTGCGCGCACTTAATACTGGGGCGGCTGGCAATTCCGATGCCACCGCCACCAACTGGGCTGCCGGTTCGTTCGGGGGCGGAGACCTGGGAGGAGGCGTGGATGCCATACCGGCGACCGCGACTTTCACTGTGCCGCCTGGGACTCTCCCCACTGCGGGTCAGACCATTGCCATCGGTGGAACCACCTACACCTTCCAGACTAGCCTCAGTCCCAATAGTGCGCCAGACACCGTTCTGATCGACCCAGCACTCAGCGTCCAGAAGACCCTTGCCAACCTGATGGCCGCCATCAACAGGGACCAATCGCAAATAGGCACTACCTACTCCTCGGCCACCGCCGCCGCCAACGCCTCGGTCACGGCCTCGAATCCTACGGCTACCTCGCTCACCCTGCAAGCGATTACGGGTGGGACAGGGGGCGATACTATTCCCACCACCTCGGCCGCTTGGGGAGCATCCCAGGGAGTATTCTCGGTCGCGGACCTGAGTGGAGGGGCGACTGGTGTCTCGGCGAGCGCGGTTCTCACGATCCCGGCTGCGGCTACGGTCCCGAATGCGGGCGATACCATAACCATCGGTGGAACCACTTACACCTTCGCTAACTCCGTTGCGGGCGCCCCGGCCGACACCGTTCTGATCGACCAAAACGGGAGCGTCGCGAATACCCTTGCCAACCTGGAGGCGGCCATCAACTTGGGGGCGGGATCAGGCATTACGTATTCCTCTCTTACCGTCCTCGCCAACGCCTCGGTCACGGCCTCGAATCCTACGGCCAATTCGCTCACCCTGACCGCAGTTAATACTGGGGCAGGGGGCAATTCCACTGCCGTCTCGACCAATTGGGCCGGGGCTTTATTCGCGGGCGGCGCCTTGGCGGGAGGCGTGAACGCTCTGTCGGCGGCCGCGACTCTTACTGTGGCGCTTCCGCTCCCGACCGCGGGCCAGACGGTGACCGTCGGTGGAACGGTCTACACCTTCGCGAATGCCATCAACGGCGGGAGCGCGGCCGACACTGTCCTGATCGGACCCGACGTCCAATCGACCCTTTCCAACCTGATGGACGCCATCAACGATAACACAGCGAATGACTACGCGACTGCCGGTGCCGGCGCCACCTACTCCTCAGTCGCCAGCGCCAACGCCTCGGCCAC